>JAAYHP010000449.1 GCA_012735355.1 Lysinibacillus sp.
AAAACCAGGTGACCGTTTAGATTCTGTTGAATATTTAGCAGAGCAATTACAAGTCAGTAGATCCGCTGTTCGTGAAGCATTATCAGCCTTAAAAGCAATGGGGCTGATTGAAATAAAACAAGGCTCTGGCACATTTGTGAAAAACTTCCCTAAACAAAAACTGGAATTTCCTCTTTCTACGGCCATTATTACATACAGAGAATACGTCCCTCATTTGCTTGAATTAAGAAAAATTCTTGAAGTTGGGACGGCAAGAAGCGCAGCGAAAAACAGAACAAAAGAAGATCTTGTCATTTTAGAAGGAATCCTTGAGGAAATGAAAAACGTAGAAGGGAATGAAGAGCTTGGTGAAAAAGCGGATTTCGAATTCCATAAGGCCATTGCAAATGCTTCCCACAACCCTCTGCTACCTAATTTACTAAACCAAGTATCTGGGCTTACGATTGAATTAATGCGAGAAACAAGGCGCATTTGGTTATTTTCTAAACAAACCACGATTGAACAATTATATGATGAACATATGCAAATTTATTTAGCTATCAAACAACAAAATCCCGAACTGGCAGAACTCGCCATGTATTCCCATTTAAATAACGTAGAAGAAATTTTAATGAAATATTTCGATATGGCTGAATAAGGAAAAGTGTAGAAGTTTAATCAGCTTCTGCACTTTTTTATGTTTTGTATTTTCAAAAAATTATAGTAGAATTTAAAAAAATGTGTTACCATTTAAGTCATCTGATGACCTGCTGATTTATGTAGGATTATAGGGGGATTCATAATGAAAGTCTCATTATTTGCGACATGCCTTGTCGATATGTTTCAAGGGAATGTAGGAAAAGCGACTGTTGAACTTCTTGAACGACTTGGTTGTGAAATTGATTTTCCAACTTCTCAAATTTGTTGTGGACAACCAGCTTATAACAGCGGATATGTTGAAGAATCAAAGGGCTCTATGAAAAATATGATTAAAGCATTTGAACATGCAGAATATGTTGTTACGCCATCAGGTTCTTGCGCATATATGTTCTAAGAGTATCCGCATATTTTTAAAGTGGATCCGGAATGGGAACAAAGAGCGCAACGTTTAGCAGATAAAACCTATGAATTAACCGACTTTATTGTAAACGTTTTAAAAATTGAAAATGTCGGAGCCCGGTTAAAAGGTAAAGCGACTTATCATACATCTTGCCATATGACACGTTTACTCGGTGTAAAAGATGCGCCTATTAGATTACTTAAAAATGTGAAAGGTTTAGAATATGTTGAACTACCAGGCAAAGAACGTTGTTGCGGATTTGGTGGTACATTCTCTGTGAAAATGGGAAATATCTCTACACAAATGGTGGATGAAAAAGTATGTAATATCGAAGAAACGGATGCAGACATTTTAATTGGGGCAGATGCTGGTTGTCTTATGAATATTGAAGGGCGGATTAGTCGCACGGGAAAATCGATTCGAGTAATGCATATTGCAGAAGTATTAAATAGTCGCTAAGGGGGGATTCAATATGGCTATGAAAACAAGTGATGAGCAATTTAAATATCGAGTGGAAAAAAATTTAAACGATACATTTATGAGAGGTGCAGTAGCAGCTGCTCAAGCACGTTTTCAAACTCGCCGTCAATCACGAGTGGAGGAATTAGGTAATTGGGAAGAATGGCGAGCACATGGAGAAGAAATTCGAAAACACGTTCTCGAAAATTTAGATGCATACTTGTATGAGTTAAGTGAAAACGTTGCAAAACGTGGTGGACATGTATTTTTTGCGCAAACAAAGGAAGAAGCTTCAGAATATATAAAAAACGTTGCCATTCAAAAACAAGCGAAAAAAATTGTTAAATCCAAATCGATGGTGACGGAAGAGATCCATTTAAATGCTGCCCTTGAAGAAGCAGGTTGTGAAGTAATTGAAACGGATCTTGGAGAGTACATTTTACAATTAAACGACCATGAACCGCCTTCCCACATAATAGTACCGCCTCTTCACAAAAACCGTCATCAAATACGGGAGATATTTGCAAAGAAGATTGGCTACGATAAATCAGAACAACCAGAAGAAATGGCACGTTTCGTACGAGAAAAATTACGTCAAGAATATTTAACGGCAGATATTGGCATTACAGGTTGTAACTTTGCGATTGCCGAAAGTGGAACAGTAACCCTTGTAACAAATGAAGGAAATGCGGATCTTGTAACAGCTTTACCAAAAACCCAAATTGCTGTTATGGGGATGGAGCGAATCGTACCAACATTTGAAGAAATGGAAGTGTTAGTAAGCTTATTAACTCGGAGTTCTGTCGGTCAAAAATTAACAAGCTATATTACCTTGCTGACAGGGGTAAAAGGTGAAAACGAAACTGACGGTCCAGAAGAGTTCCATTTAGTCATCGTTGATAATGGGCGTTCTAAAATTTTAGGTACGGAATTTCAACCGATTTTACAATGTATCCGTTGCGCAGCTTGTGTAAACGTTTGTCCAGTTTATCGTCACGTTGGTGGCCATAGCTACGGATCGATTTACTCTGGTCCAATCGGCGCCGTTTTATCACCGCTGCTTGGTGGCTATGACGATTTCAAAGAATTACCTTATGCTTCTAGCCTTTGTGGTGCTTGTACAGAAGTTTGTCCGGTGAAAATTCCTTTACATCAATTATTGCATTAACATCGCCAGAAAATTGTAGAGCAGGAAGGAAAAGCACCAATTTCAGAACGGTTAATCATGAAAGCTTTCGGTTTTGGTGCATCCACTTCACCACTCTTTAATATGGCAACAAAAGTTGCTTCACCAATGATGTCTCCTTTAGTAAAAGACGACAAAATCACAAGCGGACCAGGCCCATTAAAAGCTTGGACGGAAGTGCGGGATTTTCCTGCCCCAAATAAAGAAAGCTTCCGCCATTGGATGAAGCAGCGTCAGAAAGGAGAGCAATCATGACGATTCAAAATCGCGATGAATTCCTAAATCAAATTGCCCAAAGCCTCGGCCGCCCTGTTCAAACGAAGGTACAGCGCCCAACCTGGAACTATTCACCGCAGTTAGAAGTATTAAAAAATTCATCTCAAGATGAACTAGTGGAAGTATTAAAGCAACAATGCGAAAACATTCATACATCCTTTGTTGAAACAACTACAAAGAATTTGTCGAATGTGCTTCATCTAGTCGTATCTGGTTATGGTGGAAAATCCGTAGTTGCATGGAAAGATGGCCGTTTCGAAAAGTTTGGGGTAAATAAATTAATGAAGTTTTGGCCTGAAAATGGCATTCAATTTTACGAGTGGAATCCAAAGGACCATGAAGAAAATATTCGTCAAGCAGAAAAAGCGAATATCGGCATTACGATTAGTGAAATTACATTAGCTGAGTCAGCTACTGCAGTTCTATATAGCCACCCAAATCGAGGTCGCACAATGAACTTTTTACCTCAAAATGTGATTGTCCTAATTCCAAAAAGTTCAATCGTTCCAAGAATGACCCAAGCAGCCCAACATATCCGCCAACAAATTTTGGCTGGAAAACAAGTGCCTTCTTGCATTTTATTTATGTCGGGACCAAGTAATTCAGCCGACATTGAATCAGTTTTAATCGTTGGTGTCCATGGCCCAGTAAAAGCAACATATATCGTGATTGAAGATCAATAGTCTATAGGAATTTAGAACATAAGAAAGGCATCATTTTCTCATATGGGAAAATGGTGCTTTTTCAATGTATTTTACTTATTTGTATCCACCTCTCTTTTTACGTTATATTGAATACAAAGTGAGGGATAAAAATGATTAAATCGCTTTACGTGTCGGGGTACAGACCCCATGAACTAGGCATATTTAACGAAAAACATCCAGGGATCGCTATGATTAAAAAAGCGATTGAAAACGAATTACGTGCTTTAATCGATGACGGCCTAGAATGGGTTGTGATTAGCGGCCAACAAGGGGTCGAAACGTGGACGGCAGAAGTTGTCATACAGCTAAAAAAGGAGTTTCCCCAATTAAAATATTCGATTATTACTCCCTTCTTAGACATTGAAAAAAATTGGAATGAACAAAAACAAGAAAAATTCTTCTATATCCAAAGCCAAGCCGATTTCGTCACAAGCGTCACGAAAAAGCCTTACGAAGCACCATGGCAGTTTATTGAAAAGGATAAATTCATCATCCAAAATACCGATGCCCTGTTACTTGTGTACGATGAAGATCATGAAGGCTCACCAAAGTATGTCAAACACCTTGCCGAAAAATATATGGAACAGTACGATTATATTCTTCACACAATTACCTCCTATGATTTACAAGTTATTGCAGAAGAAATTCAAAGGGGGGATTTTTAAATTTTCACAATAATCATTAAAATACTATTGACATTTTAATTGATAATGATTATCATTTTCGTAGAAAGAAAGATTTCCGAGTAGAACCCCCCAGATCATTCTCGGAAATATATTTCCTATAAAGAATTTTCTCCAAGTTACGTCTATATCCCCCTATATATAGACGGTTCAGGCTGCAACGAACGTGTTGTAGCCATATTTCTATTAGCAATTCTATTTTTCGATAACAATGCATATAAAAGTAATAATAAAGGAGTTGTCTAGAATGGAATACCGTATTGAGAAAGATACGCTAGGAGAAGTCCAAGTACCGAAAGATAAAATTTGGGGAGCTCAAACTCAACGAAGTAAAGAAAACTTCCAAATTGGCATAGAAAAAATGCCGATGGAAGTCATCCGTGCTTTCGCTATATTAAAAAAAGCTTGCGCCATTTCCTATAAAAAATTAAATAAATTATCTCCAGAAAAGGCGGACGCAATCGTTGCTGCAACAGATGAAATCGTTGCTGGAAAATGGGATGAACACTTCCCTCTAGTTGTTTGGCAAACGGGAAGCGGTACCCAATCAAACATGAATGTCAATGAAGTGATTGCTCACCGCGCAAATCAATTATTAGAGGAGCGAGGTTCATCTGAAAAAGTGCATCCAAACGATGACGTCAATATGAGCCAAAGTTCAAACGATACATTCCCTACAGCATTGCATATCGCCGCTGTACAAATGCTAGAAGACTATTTAATACCTCGTCTACAATTATTAAAAGAAACGTTAAAAGAAAAATCTGAGGCTTTCAAAGATATTATTAAAATTGGACGCACCCATTTACAAGATGCAACACCTTTAACATTAGGTCAGGAAATAAGCGGTTGGCACTATATGCTAGAACGCTCAGAAGAAATGATTAAAACAAACACCGAGTATTTAAAGAGCCTTGCTATTGGTGGGACTGCTGTCGGTACGGGCATTAACGCTCATCCAAAATTCGGAGAAATGGTAGCAGAGGAAATTAGTCAAATAACAGGGAAAAACTTCACTTCTTCTGAAAATAAATTTCATGCCTTAACGAGTTATGATGAAATCGTTACTGTTCACGGTGCATTGAAAGCCCTTGCAGTTGATTTAATGAAAATTGCCAACGACGTTAGATGGCTTGCTAGCGGACCACGAAGCGGTATAGGCGAGATAACGATTCCTGCAAATGAACCAGGAAGCTCCATTATGCCTGGCAAAGTAAACCCAACTCAGTCTGAAGCTATGACGATGGTCGTAACGCAAGTAGTCGGTAATGACGCGACAATTGCATTTGCTGCAAGCCAAGGAAACTTCGAGCTGAACGTATTTAAACCGGTCATCATTTATAATTTCTTACAATCAGCTCGGCTGTTAGCAGATGCAATGAAATCCTTCAACGACCGTTGTGCAGTAGGTATTGAACCAAATCACGAAGTACTAGAACGTAACCTTGAAAATTCTTTAATGTTAGTCACTGCATTAAACCCTTATATTGGATATGAAAATGCAGCGAAAATTGCGAAAAAGGCCCATAAAGAAGGTACAACATTAAAAGAGGCAGCCCTCTCCCTAGGGTTACTAACAGAAGAGCAATTTGATGAATATGTAGTTCCGAAAAAGATGATTTATCCAAATGCTTAAAAATTACTAAACTGTGTTTTCATCCCCTTAACATACCCCAAAATAATAACCGACGGGCGCGTTTTGCTCGTCGGTTATTATTTTTCATAATTTATTTTTCCGTTACGTCCGTTGCAAGTAGTGGATCTACTTTTTTAGGTCCAACCATATTAAATAGAATATTAAGAACGATCGCTGTCAATGAACCGCAGACAATCCCATTGGAAGTCAAAATAGATATGCCTTCAGGTAACACTTCAAAAATATTAGGTACAAAGGCAACTCCTGCTCCTAACGCTACAGAAATAGCAGCAATCATTGCATTTTCAGGAGATTTTGAAATTTCAGGTGCTAGCATCGTAATCCCTTGTGTTAACACCATACCGAACATCGCTAACATCGCTCCACCTAATACAGCTGTAGGAATAATCGTTGTTAATGCCGCAACTTTTGGTAAGAAGCCTAAAGCAACAAGCATTACACCAGTAATAACGATCACTTTTCTTTCCTTCACACCAGTCATTTTAATTAATCCGACATTTTGAGAAAAAGTAGTGTATGGGAACGCATTAAAAATTCCACCGATGATCGATGCTAATCCTTCTGAACGATAACCACGTGACAGATCACTTGATTTTAATTGTTTTTTCTCAATATCGCCTAATGCGAAGTAAACACCACTTGATTCTACTAAAGAAACCATCGCAACAAGAGTCATTGTTATAATTGCTGCTGGGTCGAATGTTGGTGTACCGAAATAAAAGGGCTGAATCATATGAAACACATCTGCATCTACTACTGGCGAAAAATCTACTTTTCCGATAAAAACACCAACAATTGTACCGAACACTAATCCTAATAAAATAGAAATAGAACGAATAAACCCTGTTGCAAAACGATAAATCAATAAAATGATTAATAGAGTCACTGTGGCTAAACCAATATTAGAAGCTGATGCGAAATCAGATGCTCCTTGTCCACCACCCATATTATTCATCGCAACTGGAACTAAAGAAATAGCAATAATCGTTACGACAGAACCTGTTACAACGGGAGGGAAAAACTTCACCAATTTACCAAAGACACCTGAAATTAAAATGATGATCAAACCTGAAGCAATAATTGCTCCATAGATGGCACCGATACCTTTACTTTGGCCAATAGATATAATCGGAAACACAGCAGTAAAAGTACATCCTAATACAACAGGTAATCCTATTCCAAAATACTTGCCCCTCATTACTTGTAATAATGTAGCAACTCCACACATTAAAATATCGATTGCTACTAAATACGTCATTTGTTTTTCATTAAAACCTAAGGCATTCCCAATAATTAATGGAACTAAAATAGCTCCTGCGTACATGGCTAGTAAATGCTGAATACCAAGCGTAATCGCTTTGCCCTTCGTCATGTAATATTTTCCTCCTTAATTTCTACCTATCTATGAGTTAAACAAACTCTACCATGCCATTATTTAATGAATTAATAATTGCTAAAGACTCTACGCGAATACCTTGGTCTCGCAATACTTTTCCACCATCTTGAAACCCTTTCTCTATGACGATACCGACACCAACTACTTTACACCCTGCTTGATTCGCTATATCCAATAACCCTTTAACAGCTTCCCCGTTTGCTAAAAAGTCATCGATGATTACTACATTATCATCTGGGGATAGGAAGTCTTTTGAAACAGAAATTTCATTCGTTTCTTTTTTTGTAAAAGAATATACTTTTGAAGTATATAAATTATCGGATAATGTTAACGATTTTTTCTTCCGTGCAAATACTACCGGTGCTCCAATTGTTAACCCGAGCATAGTGGCAGGGGCTATACCGGATGACTCGATTGTTAGCACTTTTGTAATGACTTCATCTTTAAAACGATTCGCAAATTCCTCTCCAATTTCTTTCATTAATAGCGGATCAATTTGAAGATTCAAAAAAGAGTCCACTTTTAGTACCGTGTCCGATAATACTTTTCCTTCTATAACAATTTTCTCTTTTAACAGTTCCATTGTAAAAATACCGCCCTTTCATCATTCTATTAATAAAAAAACTCGAAAGACTTTTCCAATGAGGAATAAGCCTTTCGAGTTAATCGAAAGTCTCTAGACTTGTTTCTGTACTACATCCGACAAATCTAAACAATCCCTCATAGTCGACTTATTTACGGTAAGTCGGTAGAAACTTGCGGGCCATATTCCCGCGATTATATGAGTGAGTATTATTTTGTGAATGTTTATTATTATAAACACGACATTTGTCGAATGCAAGTTATTTCTTTTAACAATTCCTTTATTATTCGGAAATCACCCTAAATATTGTTACTTCCGATGAGGAATGTTCGTATTTTAATGAAAATTCATAACAATAATACTATTTCAACAACTGGCTTAACGCCTCTCTTAAATGTACAAAGGTTGAACCTTCTTTTCCAAAGTAGGACATATTTCGACACACTAGTACTTTAACGTTGCCGGAATGGAGTGGAAATTCTGCAATAACCCTATGCTTTTCTAACTCCTTTACGCTACCTGTATCGAAGATGTCTACTTTATTTATTAAACGGTCTTTATAAACTTCTCTGAATTCGTCAAAGGCTTTTGTCCCTTCAATAATGAGGATCTCTGGTGTGAATTCATAAATGATCTCTTCAAACAATTTTTTCCCGGAGTTATAAAGAAAATGGTTTTCTTTTTTCATCTGCTTAAATTGTTGATCATCTTCAGCTAAAAAACAATTAACGCTCGTTAACACTACGT
>JAAYHP010000450.1 GCA_012735355.1 Lysinibacillus sp.
GAGAAAATGATGAGTTTTTACTTTTGTCCCAACCTCCCTTTTTAGTTTGCGTGTATGTTATTTTACTGTAAACTCCATTTTTACTTTTTACATATTTAATCCATAATGTTTAAGTTTCGCCTCTCTTATAGTTTTTTACAGGCTGGATTGTTACCGAAGTTTCATCAGAGTCACGAAGTATAGCTCGTTAATTTGCTGCACTTATTTTATACTGAAAAAGTAATAGTATATTTGGAGAGGAAGACTTATATGAAAAAATGGATGATCATCATCGCTTTATTGTTTATGGTTCCGATTGTTAATGCGGATCCAAGCTATGCCGATGAAGAAATTCAAATGGTTTTTGATTATGAAACACCCCCTGTGTGGAGATTGGCGTCTAACGGCGATGTGACAATTGGGATCGGTATGTATGGAATAATATACCGATCGATCGACGGAAGTACGTGGGAGAAAATCCTCGTAAGTGATGAAAAACCTTCCTTTGATGGAGTTGTATGGGATGGTAAACAATTTATTATTTACGGAATCGACTATATGGCAACTTCAAAGGACGGAAAACGTTGGAATGAAATTCGTCATAATCTTATAGGAAAAATCAAATTGAATGGAATTGCTTATCAACAAAATGTTTATGTAGCGACAGCAGATTTTGGGGAAATTTATACTTCTACCGATTTAAACAGATGGGAATTAGTGCAGGAAACGGGCATCATCTTTAAGGGTGTTACTATACATAACAATCAATTCATCGCCTATGGAAGTGAAGATCCTAGTCCTTCCTTCTACCCAGTCGCGTTAATTTCAACCGATGGAGTTCATTGGGAATCGGGGGAAATCAATAAAGCCGGTGTTCCGAATGGTTTATCCCATGGAAGTTTCTACAGTGTGGCCTCTAGTGGAGAGGTGGCCGTCGCTGTTAGTACAACGGGATTTTATGTTTCGGAAGATGGTGAACTATGGAATTTTTATTTACCAACGGAAAGCACTGTAATGAGTGACAATAATCAAGCTTACGATACACCTTTCTTTCTAGAAATTATTTGGACAGGGAAGGAATTTGTAGCAGTAACTACATCTTGGGAAATTTATCGTTCAGAAGATGGTGAACATTGGAGCTATGAAATTATCGATGTTCCGAATGAAAGTACGGAGTCAGTTGTATTCTATAATGAAAAATTGTATTTAAGTGGTTCTAATGGGATGATTGTAGAAGTTGCAAGGGATGGCGAAAGTCAAATTGTACAAGAGACAAATATTAATGATTCGTTTGTAGCGATTGCAAAAGGGAAACAACAAGTTGTTGCATTAACGGATAAAGGAAGAATTATGCTTTCAAATGATGGGGTGACTTGGGAAAAACCGTTGAAGATTGATGCAGTGGAGACGGGAAATGAGTTTAAAGCATTAACCTTTGGAAATGGAATTTTTATTGCATTAAGGGAAGATGGAAAAATTTATCGTTCAACGGATGCAATACAATGGGATCAAACTTCATTTCAAGGCTCGAGTACTACAAATGAGCTTCTTTTTATGAATGATCAATTTTATGTGTTTGAACAGGATCAGCCAAAGGTTTACATATCCGAGGATGGTGTGAATTGGTCTAAAAATGCTTACGGCTCTACTTACGAGGATATTGTTTCTGATATTCGAGTAGCAAATGGTACATTTTTTGCGATAAAGTATTCGGAACCAGGACTGTTTGTATCGAAAGATGGCATTCAATGGACGAAAGCTACGATTGAGAGAAATATTGAATTATATTCACCAATTCATGAAGTGATTTATCATCAGGGGCATTATTACGCGGTGATAGGCAGTAATCGGATGCTTTCATCATCAGACGGTTTGCAATGGAAACCCCATTATGTTCAATTGGACGGTGAGTATGTACATTTTAATGATATTGATGTTGTACAAAATCAGTTCATTGTTACAGCTCAAAGTGGATATTATCAAGGAAACTATTATTATATGAGCACAGATTTTAAAAACTGGGAAAGAATTAGTGTGGAGAAATGGTCTGGCTTTTACTTCGGCCAAGGTCCAGCATCTCAGTCTATTATTATGAATAATAAAGTCGTTACCGTTGATAAATCAGGGAAATACATTTATGTCGTACATCTTGATGTAAGCATGGATGAGACAGTATATGAACGATGGAAAAAGGATTTCAAAGATATTCCGTTAACGAAAGAATGGAAGATTACCTTTAATCAACCTGTATCGTTAAAAAATATAGAAAAGAAAATTTTTGTGATGGAAGAAGAGACGGAGAAGTTTTATGAGTTGGACATTCAATTAATCGATAAAAACACAATTGCTGTGAAAAATAAAGTTCCTTTCAAAGCGAATACTTCCTATTCCTTATTATTAAGTAAAGATTTATCGAATGAAGATGAAACGAAAACGTTAAATGAAGGAATTCGGGTAAATTTCCATACGGTGAAAGAATAGCTAATAAATGCTGGAGTTTGTCTAATAACTTAAGGAAATTGACTAATATCGCACTGCGGGAAGGGCAAATTTTAAACTGCCTCAGACTGTCTAATATTGATAGGAGTTTTCAGCCGCCATTAAAAGCCCCTATAATAAGGAAGAAATTCAAAAAATCCGAACAATGACGATGCAGTTCATCATTGCTCGGATTTTTTATTAAAACGGATTTTCATTCGTTGGCTCAATTAAGATATAGCGGCTTAGACCAAATATAGTAAGTTCAGAAGGTCCGTTGTTCCAAATAATAGATTTTCCATCTGGATAAACATCTAAGAAATTATCTCTATAAGAGTCTACATTGATATTATAAGCAATATCTTCGCCATATTCATTATAAACGGCAAAGGAGTAATAGCCTTTTCCTAATAAGTCACGAATATAGATGGATGAAAAACCATATATATTTTCTTCAGTTGTTGTAATAACGACTTTGTTATTCGGTTTTAATTCAAATACATGGATCGGTTCTTCATTAGTTTCTTTAAATGTGATGTGGCGTGCTGATCCATAAAGGAATATTTCTGTATTGCCAGTGTTTTTCACAATCGTTTCACCGTTATCGTAAGTAACGATCCCTTTTTCAGTGGCAGAAATTAGTAGGTCATATATATACAAGCTTTCTTTCTGTTCACTGTAAGCTGCATAACTAAAGGCACCTACCTTTCATATAGTCTATATCTACTATCTCGAATGCGAAACATTTTGTCTATAATTTTCCCGAATTGTCTATTAAAAGGAGTACTTAAAATTATTAATTAAATAAGAAGATTAATATAAACTATCAATTTGTTTGCTATAATATGGGTAAATTGATGGAAAGATGGTGAACAAATTGAAAAAAATATCGATGCTTTTATCTACTTTTCTATTAACAATATTGATAGGTTTACCTTTAAGTGTGGAGTATACCTTTGCTGAAGAACAGCAGTGGATTGAAGTAGAGGAAAAAACAACAACTGACGTGGTGAAGCCATGGAAAATCACATTCTCTAAAAATGTAGATTCAACTAGTATTTATGAATCAAACTTGTTTGTTTATAGTGAGCAGGGAGAACCGGTGGAATTAAATGCGCCGGTGACAAGTGGAAATCAAGTTGTTTTTACACCAAAGAAACCGTACATAGCGGGAGAATATACTCTTTATTTAACGAATATCCGTTCAGTGGATGGAGATATTTTAAAAAATACGAAATTTAATTTTGCGGTGAAAGCCGAACCGGTTCAAGAAGATACTCTATACAATGCGATTTATAGTGCATTAATTAATGTGGAACCGCAATTGGATGTTAGTCGCTTTACAACGAATTCTGATGTCGCTTTCGATACGTTAGGACAAGTGTTAGAAGAAAATCCGGAGATTTTTTATTTTATATATGAAGGAAGTCTATTTTGGAGCAATGGTCACTTTGAATTGAAGTACCACTATCCGAAAGATGAAATTATTGCAAAGCGCAATCAAATTGAGCAAGTCGCAAACAACATTATTAACAAACATATTACACCGGGGATGTCGGATTTTGAGAAAGTAAAAGCAATTAATGATTATGTCGTATTAAATACTTCTTATGATTATGAAAATTACTTAAGAAATACAGTTCCAGATTCATCTTATCGAATTGATGGTGTATTGTTAAATGGCGTAGCAGTATGCGATGGCTATGCAAAAACGATTGTTTATTTATTAAATAAACTAGATATTCCAGTGCTGTATGTGTCTGGTTTAGGAAATGGTGGGGCACATGCTTGGAATAAAGTGCAAGTAGATGGCAAATGGTATAATTTAGATGTTACTTGGAATGATCCAGTACCTGATCGAAAAGGACAAATTTCATATAAATACTTTTTAATTCCAGATTATGTGCTAGCTGAAGACCATACTTGGGATAACTCATCGTTCCCAAAAGCAACGGATTCAAATTACCTTTTCTTTAGCGATATGTGGACATTTGATTCTGAAGGAGACTACTATTATTTTAGCAGTCGAAATGATGATATAAAACTTTATAAAATTAAAAAGGATGGTACTGGTAAAGAAAAAATAGAAGATGTCCGTGCGAACGAACTTGTTGTAATGGACGGCTGGATTTACTTTAGCAACTACTCCTATGGCGGCTATTTATTCAAAATAAAGACGGATGGTACTCAATTAACTAAATTAAATGACTTCCATACACTTAATATTGAAAAACAAGGTAACACAATAAAATATACGGATGAAAAAGGAAATGTATATTATTATTAGTTGAAACATTCTTCAATACTACGTCTAAGCTAAGAGAGAATCTAAAAAGGCACCCAAACACGAGGTGCCTTTTTATTATTTAACTTTCTAATTTAAATTGACTAACAGCTTTGCTAAGTTCAGTTGCACCGGCAGCTAATTCTCGAACATTCTCGTTCATTTCTTCCACAGACTGTAATTGACTATCAGTCGCTGTCGTTACTTCTTGTACATATTCTGTAGCGTTATTAGCGGAAGCTGACATTTCTTCAATGGAAGCTGTTACTTCCTCTGCATTGGCGCTCATTAGTTGAGCTGCTTCCGTTAAATTTGTTATTTCCTTACCGATTTCATCTACCGAGTGAACAATTTCTTCAAATTGATTTTCTAGCATATTGATTGATTCGATTCCGCCTCTTACATTTTCTTCTCCCGCTTCCGCTGCGTTTACAACTTCTTCTGTATAAGCTTGTATTTTTTCGATTAAAGCATTAATTTGTGCCACCGATTCTGCCGTTTGTTCAGAAAGTTTCCGTACTTCTTCAGCAACAATCGCAAAGCCTTTACCCGCTTCACCTGCTCGGGCTGCCTCAATGGAAGCATTCAAAGCAAGTAAATTCGTTTGATCTGATATTTCAGAAATTACTTTTGAAATTAAGCTAATTTCATTGGATTCTTTTTCTAACTTTCGTATAGCCTCTAGTTCAATTGCTGTTCCCTCTTGAATCGCTGACATTTGCTCAATCGAATGTTGAACAGCCTTATGCCCTTCATTCACTTTGTTCACGATATGATTCGTATGCTCTGCAACATTGGTAGCCACTTCAGCCACATGTTGGATTTCCTTTGCCATTTGTTCCATAGAGATGGCGCTTTCATTTGCAGCATACGATTGGGATTCTGAAGCAACACTTACTTCTTGGATGGCGCTTGCAATATTTTTAGACATGTTCGTTACATGGTTTACGCTCGTCTTCAGTTGTTCGGATGTTTCATTGACGTGGACAGCATTTTTTTCTACTTTTTTAATCATCTCTTTCATGCTCGCCACCATTTTCGATAATTCCCTTGAAAGAACACCTAATTCATCTGTTCGCTTTTTAAATTTATTTGGAACTTCATGGGTGAAATCTCCTGCAGCTAGTTGTTCACTAATATGCACCACATGTTTAATTGGATTGCTAACTCGGTTTGAAATAAATATTCCTAGAGCAATTCCTATTACAATAATAATAATCGATGTGAGCATTAAATTGAGCTTTAAACTGTTTAACCCAGAAAGAACTTCATTTTTATAAGCTACAATCCCCATTTTCCAGCCGTTTTGTAGAGTGTAATAGCTTACGTAACTTTCCTTACCATCAGTTGTAATATAATTTCGGAAGCCTTGATCTTGTTGAATCATTTCTTGTATTAAGGTTGCTTGGTCTGAGTTATTGGAATCTTCTGAATGCAAAAAGTTCATTTGTTCCTTTACATACTCTCTATTTGGATGGCCTTGGAAAGTCCCTTCTTCATTAATAATGAAGGCATAGCCGGATTCACCAATTGTAATTTGTTCTACGATGGAAGAGAGAAAATATCCATCGATTCTTGCTAGTAATAGTGCTTGCTCTCCGTTGGTTGAATGAATTGGAGTTGCAATCATGATGACTGGTTCGTTAGTTACGCGACTAATAATTGTATCAGACATGGCGGTTTGTCCTTTGAAAGCTTCTTGAATATAATCCCGGTCGCTTAAATCGGCAGTTGAGCCATCTAAATAATGGGAGATTCCCTTAGAATCTACAATACCAAATGCTAAATAATCTTCGCTTTGTTTTAACTTTTCATTTAAGTAAAGGGCTTGTCTTTCAAAATCCATGCTTTGAATTTCACTATGGTCTGCAATGGCTTCAATTTCCGAATGAACTCTTTTAATAAATTCTTCAATATAAGCAGAAACATCTTCAGCTTTCCACGTAAGGGTAGTTTCCACTTGATGGATGACTTCTTTCGAACTGTTTGCATAAGAAAAAATCCCTAGAGCACCGCAAGTGAAGATTAATAACAGTACAATTGAAGTTGTTAATTTTCCACCAATCCCTTTGATTCCCATGAACATCCCCCCAAGTCATTTACAAATTTATGTATAATTATGAAATTACTACCCCATATCTCCTATATTAATGGTAAAAATATATTTTGTATATAGTGCCCAACACATAAAATGGAAAAATGTTGGGCACCTAGCAATGAACTATTCACTTTCTAGTTGTTGTTGAAATTCCTGTCGTAACCTTTTGATCATTCTGTCTCTTCTTTTCTTCAAAGCCGAGACGGATACACCGTATTTTTTTGTTAATTCATCGTATTTATAGCGATTATGATATAGGTCAATAAGCAATTCAAACTCTTCCTTTGACAACAATGATTTCACCCTTAACAAAAAATCGGAGCAAAGAGGTGGGCTATAATTTTTCAATTCCATTTGTTGAGCTAAGAAAGTGAGCTTTTCTTTATCCATACTTCTTTGATTGTCAGCATACTTATTTTCCAAGCTCATCTCCCTATAAATCGTTGTTAGCATTGTGCGATAAGCATAGGGCGGGAAAGGACCAATAACAGGATCATATTTTCTCCAAGCATTCCATAAAGCAATTGTCGCTACTTGTACATATTCATCGTAGTTTTTATAAACCCTCGCCTTTTTTAATACGCTATAAATCATCGGTCGATATTGATCGAGTACTTGTTCGAAATTTTCCATATTCCTTCTCCTTACGATCAGTACTGATCACATATTCCCGGGTGCTTTTATCGTAAATAAGGAGAAAGAAATTTGCGAATCTACTATTATAAAGATTTTCTAGGAGAATCTGACGGATATTATATTATAACTGTTAGCAAATTATAGAAAATTTGAAAAATTCTATAATTTTTAATTGTATTTTTCTGTAGAATATGTATAATTTTAGTTGAATATAGGGGAAGAAGTCGCTGGGAAAAAGGGGATGTAAATTAAGAAGGATAATTCATAAAGCGTTTATATAGCAATTGTTAATCGTTCTATCAACTCAATAGATGAAACAACTTTATAGAGGGGGTTATACAATGCACGAAATGAATGAAATCGATATTATCAAAAATCTGCGTGCTTACGCGATTGCTCCTATCTATAACGAAGTATATTCATCGAAGATTTGTACTTATCAGGGGAATTATGATTCTACGAAAACGGTTAACCAGCTCATGGATTATCTTTGCATTTACTTTGGAGCAGATCTTCAAGGTCGAATGAATGCGGCGAGGAAAATCTTAAATATAACTAAAAATCCTCCGGTAATTATTTCAGAAGAATTGGAAATGGTAGGTTTACAGTTACCATTAGTGAATTTTAGACAACGCTTATGGGGATTAGACTTAGATTTTAAAATCAACCCTATTGATAAAAGAACTTGTAAAATTATATTTAAAAATGATGATAACTTTCACATTAATCTATCTGCTGATAAAGTATGGAAAAAAAAGCAACTTGCGCTAACATTATTATATCAAACGAAGTATATTAATAGCCGAAGAAACAAGGATTTGGATTGTTCTTAAAAAAAGATATAATATATTAAAATAATTTGAACATATCGGTCAAAAAGTCTCACGCCAATCCATTTAACAGGAATTGGCTTTTTATTTTTGTTATGAC
>JAAYHP010000451.1 GCA_012735355.1 Lysinibacillus sp.
ATCAATGCAAGCACCAATACCTACACCAAAATAAGAGCATCCAGCAATGAAAAGGTTTGGATATTTTTTTTCTAATTCATCAAGCACTTGTTGTAATGCTTCATTATGGGCAAGGTCATATTTTGGCATAGCATCAATCCATTTTGTTATATTTACAACTACAGGTTCTTCCTCAATATGTAAACTCAAACTTATATCTTTTAATGCCACTTTCGTTAATTCTTCATCAGTCATTTCAGCGAGTTCCTGATAACGAGGATTACTTTCCTTATAAAACATTCGTACGAGCAAATTACCTTCCTTCGATGTATGTTTCCATTTACGACTTGTCCACGTAGAGGCATTGCATACTAAATCGCTATTATGAGAAACAATAAAACCTGTGCCGTCCTGAGGTAATACGGAATCCGGTAAATCAAAACCTAAATACATCGTGATAGCTGAAGCGTTCGTGAATTGATTAAAGTAAGGATCTAACTGTTCATCCTTTAAGACCTTTCGCACCACTTGATTCGGCAATGCTAATACAACCACATCCACATCGATAGTTTCGCCGTTTGCAAAAGTTATTTCATAAAGCTCTCCTTTTTTTGAGACGCTTACTGTTTCAGTATTTTTTAACACTTCTACATCCGTCAACAATTGTTCTATTCGATTAATTAACTGAGATAAGCCCTTTTTAAAGGAAAGGAACTTTTTATTTGCTTGCCGTTCAAATTTGTCACGGTTCGCTTGAAATCCCTTCATTATACTACCGTATTCATTTTTATAATCGACTAAGTACGGTAACGTTGAATTAATGGAAAGTTTATAAATATCTCCGGAATAAACACCTGCAAGCACTGGAGCAATTTGCTTTTCCACAATTTCTTTTCCTAAAAAATATTCTAAAAACTCCCCGATAGAACTTTCCTTCGTAAATTTCGTATTCGGAATGTTTTCATCCTCTAAAACCCGTCGTTTCGCTTCTTCTGAAATCAGTGTACTAGCTTTTAGAGATTCCTCATCCATTGGAATTCCAAAAGTCGATCCTTTCGGAATGGCATGCAATTTATTATTTGAAAGAATATAAGAAATGCCCGTTTCGTTGTACACGACTTCCGATTCAAAATCCAATTCCTTTACAAGTTTGATCACGCTCGGATATCGGGCAACGATAGAATCAGCCCCAGTTTCCATAACGAATCCTTTTTCTTCATGAGTGTACATTTTTCCGCCTAAATAAGGATTTTTCTCTGCTAGTATGAGACGTGCTGAGATATTGTTTTCTTTCATTTGTTTTTGTAAATAGTACATCGTACAAAGCCCTGTAATTCCTCCACCGATCACTGCTACAGTTTTCATACATGACATCTCCTATACCATTTTCTCCTATATTTAAGTATAATCCTTATTATCACCTCTTAACGAAGAGACTTTAACAAATTTAGTAAAATAAATGAAATACAAACAATATATCCCTTAATTAGAAACTATAATCTCCATTTTGCATTTGTTGCATCGCAAGTTCACGCCAGTGGGCCGCACGTTTCGCATTTTTCTCCACATCGATACCATTTTCGTAAATAAAAGCTATATTTAACTTTGCCTGATAATCCCCAAGCAATGATGCTCTCTTATAATAATAAAGGGCCTTTCTACCGTTCCTTGCTACACCAATGCCATTTTCATATAAAAATCCAAGGTTATAAATGGAGTCGATATGATGGAACTCGGCAGCTTTTTCAAACCATTCAATCGCCTTAGAAACATCTTTTTCTTTCCCGAGTAAACCATCTAAATAAATCGAACCTACTCTATATTGGGCATCAAGATATCCGCCTTCTGCTGATTGTAAATAATATTGAAAAGCTTTTTCCTCATCCGGTTTTGTGCCAATTCCTTGCTCATACATGATTCCTAATGTAAACATCGCTTCTACAACATTTGCTTTTGCAGCCACTTCAAACCAATAAATAGCTTCCTTCGTATTCACTGAAACCCCTTCACCATTTAAATACATATCCGCTAAGTTGTTAGCAGCATCAGCATGTCCGTTTTTTGCTGCCTTTTTATATAGGTTAAAGGCCTTTTTAACATCTTCTTTAACACCTAGCCCTTCAAAATAACAGTTCGCCAATTCATATTGAGCATCACTGCTACCTTTCTCACTAGCTTCCTTCAACCAATAAACGGCAAGTTCAAATTCCTCAATTAATTTATATACATAAGCAAGTTCAATCATCGCCTCCACATCCCTTCGAAGAGCACGATGATAAATATTGTTCGCTTCTATTAATTGTTCTTCTGTAAACAAATGACGATAGTCTTGTAATCGTTGCTTAAACTCTTCATGTTTCTCCATCAAAGACATCTACACCTTTAAAGCTGTTTATTTTTCTTTAAAGTACTCTACTAAATAATTTTTAAATTGATTTGCTGCGGGAGATAAATATCTTCCCGCCACCCAAGAAACTCCAATATTCCGTTCACAAATAGGATCGCTTACTGATATTTTTTTTACATTATATTCATTTAATCCTTTAATCGCTGGAATCAATGATACACCGTGTCCGGCACTAACGAATCCTGCCACAGTATGGGGATCTTCCCCCTCAAAAGTAATATTTGTAGTAATCCCGACTTTCTCAAGCAATACATCAACAATCTGTCGCAATTTATTTCCTTTTTTAATAGAAACAAAAGGCTCATCTTTTATTTCTTGTAAACAAATTGATTCGCGACTTGCAAAACGATGATTTTCTGGAACAATGACAAACAACTCTTCTTTATATAATTCAATCCACTCAATATCGACGGTTTTCGATTCAATCCGCTGGGATAAACATAAATCAATTACCCCTTCCTCAAGACGGTTTAATAAATTTAATGAAGATGCTTGAGTTAAAGTAAACTTCATATTTGGATACTTTTCTGGGATATGAGCCATCAATTCAGGCACCACTTCCATCCCTAACGTATGAATGAAACCTAATGATACTTCTCCATAACCAGGTCTAACGAGTCCATTAATTTCTTGTTTAGCTTTATTGAACTCTTCTAAAATGTGATTCACACTTTCTAAAAAAAGTTTTCCATAACGATTTAACACGATGGATCTTCCTTGACGGTCAAATAGGGGAACTCCAATTTCGTGTTCAATATTTGAAATGGATTTGCTTAATGCGGGCTGAGAGATGTTTAACATTTCAGCTGCTTGGGTCATATGCTCCGTTTCCGCAACTACTTTAAAGTATTCCAATTGCTGGATTTCCATATAAAAGACCTCTCTTTACAAATTCTTTAAAATCAATAACTCTTTGGAATGGATTTAATAAAAACAATAAATTGTACTTATGTAAGGTTAACTCTATAATATAGTTAAACATCGAAATTGAATACCAAAAATTCTTTAAAAAAACAAGTATTTTTCAGAAGATTTCGTTTTATTGTAACAATTAATTATAAAAGGAGTTCTTCAAATGAAAATCATTCCGCCAAAACCATTTACTATTGAGACTGGTAAACGTGCTGTCTTATTACTTCATGGTTTTACTGGGAACACAAACGATGTAAAGCGTTTAGGTCGTTATTTAGCTGATCGCAATTATACAGTGCATGCTCCTTTGTACAAAGGTCATGGAGTTGATCCTCAAACGCTCATTGAAACAGACCCATTAGAATGGTGGAATAGTGCTGTTGAGGGTTACGATGAACTTCGTAGCAAAGGTTATAAAGAAATTGCAGTAGCAGGCGTTTCTCTTGGAGGTATTTTCTCATTACGCCTTGGTGAAGAACGCCCTATTAAAGCAATCGTTACAATGTCTGCACCAGCATTATCAAAAAGTGTAGACAGTTTACAACAACGGATTATTAGTTACACAATTAACTATAAAAAGTTAACTGGCACATATAATGAAGAAGAAGACAAACCTGAAAAATTAGCAAAAACATTTCGCATGCCAAAGTTAGAATATTTACAAGGCATCATTAATGATACAAGTTCAAAACTCAATACGATCGATAAACCAGTACACATTTTACGCGGTTTAAACGATGATGAGTATTACTGCGAAAGTGCAGATTATATTTATAACTCAGTAAAATCTCGCATTAAATCTGTAAAAAGTTTCATTAATTCCGGTCACATTTTAACTGTTGATAAAGAACGTGACCTCGTATTTGAAGAAGTATATCAATTCTTCGAAAGTTTAAAATGGCAAGAATAATTTACGTTTATTCTGTCCATTATAATTAATGTATCCCCTAGCAAATTCCCCAATTTGCTATTAAATATATGTCCTTGAGACATACATCCCTTTAGCAGGCTACGGTTAAGATCCCCGTCTTAATTCGTAGCTTGTTTTATTTTTCAGCGCTTATTCAGTGATTTTCCCGTAAACCCCTCCTCCACCTACTTGAATGTTTAATTTCCCTTTTCGTGCCAAATCAATCGTTTCCGCAATTTTCTTTGATACAACTTTCTCCAATTGTTGTAATGTCACTTCATGTAATACGGCCATTTCCGTTCCGAAGTGTTGAATTAATCGTTGAATCGTTTTTGGACCAACACCTGGGACAAAATCTAATGGTACTTGGTGAATGTAAGGCGGTCTTTTTCGAGTAATTTCCTTTTTATCAGAGAGCTCCTCAATTCTTATGGAAACCCCTTTAATGAATTGATGACTTCCGCAATTTGGACACTCTGCTTCCTTCACATTCGGTTCTCCACAATGGGCGCAAGCCGTTGAATGATATTTCCCTAAAAGTGGATTTAATCCGTAATTTGCTAAAATTTTTCGTCCTTCTTTTTCTTGAAGTGCTAAATGTAACTCTTTAAAGTTCGCTTCCTTCAATTGCATCTTTTGATATTCCCTCGCTAATTTTCCTAATGAATGGGCGTCAGAATTTGTTACGAAAGTATACTTGTTTAATTCGCTAATGCCTTTCACCATATTTGTATCCGAACTCAAACCGAGTTCAATCGCGTCAATCAATTCTGGTTCAAAAACTTCCGCTAGACTTTTTTTAACCCCTTTTCCATACAGACTTTTAAAGGGAGTAAACACATGGGCAGGAATAAAAATCCCTTGCAATTCTCGTACTTTTCTCTGAAACGTCTTTCCATCACAATAAATTCTTTGAGAACTTAAATGAATATTTTTTAATTGCGGTTTCATCCAGTCGGAAAACTTCTTCATCGATTCAAGAGTCGGAAAATAGGCTAATACGTGAATAGGACCTTGACAATGATTGTCATAAATTTCTATTTCTGTCCCAGGAATAAGGGTTGTCTTTTCGAAGCGCAATCCCCCCTCTGGAAGTTCCACCATTTTTTCTTCTTCTATTAGTTGTTCCATCTCACAAATTACTACTGGAGAATGGCAATCAATAATGCCAATTAAATCTAACCCCTTTTGGCTAGTAGCGGTCTTTAAAATATTTTTCAACGTCAAATCTTTACTACCGGAAATTTTTACTGCTCGTCCACTCTCCGTTCTGCCGATATGTATATGCAGATCTACAAAATAATGATTCATCTTCTCACTTCTCCATTATTTAAATTTTATTTTATCATGGAATGAATTCTCACGATTATGTATTGAGGTTTATATCACTTCATTTTCATTATCATTTTACGAATTTATAAAAAATTTGTAACGAACTTAATAAAATGCAGTTTTTTCTCACTTTTTAATAAAAAATAATCGAATTTTCACATTTTTTCTACAAATAGGAAAAATCCAACTTTATTTTACAAAAATCGTGTATCATATATTGTAATATTTTATTGCGTTGAAGTGGTAAAACGTCGAAGCGGTGAAGCGGTAAAGTAATTTTCGTAAGGAGGATAATTATGACAGTTAAGTTTTATTCAGGTGAAAAAGTACCTTTAGAAATGCATAAAGTGCGAATCATTCAAAAGCTAAATTTATTGTCGGTAGACGAACGTTTAAAAGCGATAAAAGAAGCTGGCTACAACACCTTTTTATTACAAAATAAAGATGTTTTTTTAGATATGTTAACCGACAGTGGCGTAAACGCGATGAGTGACCGTCAACAAGCGGCTATGTTAATCGCTGACGATAGTTATGCTGGTAGTGAATCTTTTACTCGATTACATAATACATTGCAAGAAATTTTCGGTAAACAATATTTCTTACCTGCTCACCAAGGGCGTGCTTGTGAAAACATTTTAAGTACTGTTTACGTAAAACCAGGGTCCTACATTCCAATGAACTATCACTTCACAACAACTCATGCCCATATTACAAAAGACGGCGGAAAAGTAGTTGAAATCTTTATTGATGAAGCATTAAACATTGAAAGTGACCATCCTTTTAAAGGAAATATCGATATCGAAAAGTTAAAAAATTTAATTAATGAAGTTGGCGCAGAAAATATTCCGTTTGTGCGTATGGAAGCTGGAACAAACTTAATTGGAGGACAACCATTCTCTTTAGAAAATTTACGTGATGTTCGCAAAGTTTGTGATGAGCACGGAATCAAAATTGTACTTGATGCTAGTTTACTTCAAGACAACTTATACTTTATTAAAGTAAGAGAAGAAGCATGTAAAGATATGACGATTCGCGAAATTACTCGCGAGATTTCGGACTTATGTGACATTATTTACTTCTCCGCTCGTAAATTAGGATTTGGGCGCGGTGGCGGTATTATTACGAACAATGAAGAAGATATGAGAGCAATGCGTGAATATATTACACTTTACGAAGGTTTCTTAACATACGGTGGGATGAGCGTTCGAGAAATTGAAGCCATCGCTATCGGTTTAGAAGAAACGATGGATGAAGAAATGATTAGCCAAGCACCATTGTTCATTGAATACATGGCAAATGAATTGTTGAAGAAAGGCGTACCCGTTGTAACACCTCCAGGAGGTCTTGGATGTCACATTGATGCAAAAGCCTTTTTATCTCATTTACCACAAACAGAATATCCTGCAGGTGCATTAACTGCTGCGATTTATATTGCTAGCGGTGTTCGTGGAATGGAACGAGGTACGATGAGTGAAGCCCGCGATGAACATGGTAATGAAACTTTAGCGAATATGGAATTAGTCCGCTTAGCATTGCCAAGGCGTGTATTTACTTTATCACAAGTAGCATACACCGTTGACCGTATCGCTTGGTTGTATGAAAATCGCGAGTTAATTGGCGGTCTTCACTATGTAGATGAACCAAAAGTGTTGCGTTTCTTCGTCTGAAAACTTGATGCCAATACCGATTGGCCAGAACGCCTCGTAGAAAAATTCAAAGAAGACTTCGGTGATAGTTTATAATTCATCACCATCGGGTAAACAAATAGTAGGTTGCCATAAAAGGTTTAAGATATATGTAGTAAGAGGTTGGGACATATAGCTAATTTAATTAAGAATCAGTGAAGAAGCATAGTAAAAAAATGATATGCAA
>JAAYHP010000452.1 GCA_012735355.1 Lysinibacillus sp.
CCACGGGCCCGACTCGAGCCTCCTCGGAGCTCGTTCCTCGCTCCTGCGGGGTCTCGATTTTCGGGCTGTTCCCGTTGGAGTCGCCCCGTCACTCCAATCAATTTTCGTTGCATATCATTTTTTTACTATGCTTCTTCACTGATTCTTAATTAAATTAGCTATATGTCCCAACCTCATTTTTCATTCTATTGAAGCTGTTTTGTCCCAGCCTCCTTTTATAAGAAAACTACTATTAGAAGTAGGAGGTTGTCCCTTCATTAATCATAGTCATAAAATTGATCATGTCGTTCCCGAATAGAGGGATGATCTTTCTTTTTAGGAATATTAAATTCTTCCTCCATTCCAAATTCCTCAAGATTCGTTCCGTGTTTTTTCATCGAATTTTTTCCTTTTATAAAGTCGCGATGATTTCGATTGTTTTCTAGGTCTATTCGATGATCCACAACATCATCTCCTTTCATCGTTAATATGTGCGTTAATGACGCAGCTATGCATCGAAATGAAGTTCAATAGGCAAAGCTTGTTCTTCTTATTGTTCAGAATACATATAATTTAGCAATTATAAAATGAGGGGGACAAGCTGATGTCAATTCATCCGAGCATTCAGGAAGCATTAAAACAACTTCCAATAAAATTACCAGATACATTAAATGAAGAAATCATAAAAGAGATAAGAGAAATGCAACAAATACCTCTTCCAGTTGAAATAAAGCCACCGATTTATCAATGGGAAGACCGGGTGATTCCAGGCCCTAATGGAGAAATTCCGGTACGCATATATACACCGAAAGCGCAATCGGAAAAATATAAGGGCATTGTCGCTTATCATGGTGGAGGATGGACGATTGGAAGTCTTGAAAGTCATGATGGAGCATTTCGTCTCCTAGCGAATAAAACGGGAGCGAAAGTTATTTCTGTTGATTATCGTTTAGCACCTGAATACCCGTTTCCAGCAGGGTTAGAAGATTGTTATGCAGCTTTAAAGTGGGTATTTCATCATGCGGAAGAATTACAAATCGATGAAGAAAAAATTGCTGTTGCCGGAGATAGTGCAGGAGGAAACATTTCAGCAAGCCTTACATTAATGGCTAGAGATAAAAAGGGCCCAAATATTTGGAAACAAGTGTTGATTTATCCAGCAACGGATGCTCTCCGCTCCATTCAAGATTCACCTTATGAATCCATTAGAGAAAATAAAGATGCACCGATTTTAACAGCTTCCGTTACAAAAAGCTTTTGGGATCACTATTTAAGTTGTGAAGAAGATGCAAACAATCCGTATTGTTCACCAATTCGCGCGGAAAACTTGCGCAACTTACCGCCTGCCTTTATCGTGACTGCTCAATATGACCCGATTCGTGACGAAGGGGAGGAGTATGGGAAAAGGTTATTAAATGATGGTGTGCCGACGAAAATACGGAGAGTAGAAGGGACCGTCCATGGTTTTATTACGATGCCAATTCCATTGTCAGAAGAAGTAATGGAGGATATTGCTCAATTTATTAATGATGAACAGTAGTTGTACTACTTTTTATAAGTAAACAAATCTGCCTGTTAATTGAAGAAAAAAAACTAATAGATTGCTATAACTTTTAATTATGAATATTTAGTAATGGATTTCAATATAAATCCTATAGTGTTAATAGGAAAAAATGTAGGAGGAATTTACATTGTCAATCAGTAAAGGTCAATTATTAACATTAATCGAAAAACTGCCGATATCAGCACAAATTACAACATATTATTATTTAAAAGATTTATCAAAATCAAAGGTAGTTCAAGATGAAATGGAATATGATTACTTTTCTTTCGCCAATCAAACAGGCAATAGTAGCGATAGAGATGCATGGATAGATGCCTTTATGGAGTTTCACTTCGAAACAAAATAATCGATAAAAGGTTCATCGAAAATCTAGTAATTTATTCCTATTTCATTCATGTTTCAAATATTTTACGAGTTTCAAATGGAAAAAGTGAGATTTTTCAAAGGGTTCAACCGATTATATTTCAGTGTAATACGATTGTAAAAATCCTTCCATAAATTTTGTGATGCATTCATCTTTCATTCCTTTTATGATGAATGTACTCCAAAAAGGAAGGATGAAATACATGTTTAAAAAAATGAAAAAAGGTGCAGGAGCACTTGTGTTATCAGTTGGTTTACTCGTTCCAGCAACAGCGTTAGCCGCGAGTTCATATACAGTAGTTTCTGGAGATTCCCTTTGGAAAATAGCAGTAAAAACTCAAACGGGAGTGCAAGAGTTAATTAATGCCAACCCACAATTAAAAAATCCAGATTTAATTTATCCGGGCCAAAAAATTAACGTACCAGATAAAGAAGGGCAAGCTTATGAAGAAGAAGTAGTGAGACTAGTCAACGTGGAACGTGCTAATGCGGGGCTTCCTGCATTAAAATCAGATTGGGAGCTTGCTAGAGTAGCAGAACATAAGTCTCAAGATATGCACGATAAAAAATATTTCAGCCATACTAGTCCAACTTACGGATCACCATTTACGATGATGAAAAATTACGGAATTCAGTACAAAGCTGCGGGTGAAAACATCGCACAAGGTCAAAGAACTCCAGAAGAAGTAGTAAATGCTTGGATGAATAGTTCTGGTCATAGAGCAAACATCTTAAACAAATACTATACACATATCGGTGTTGGCTACGTTGAAGATGGACATTACTGGACACAAATGTTTGTTCAAAAATAATTGTTAACGTACATTTCTCTTAGGGAGAAGTGTGCGTTTTTTTTATGTTGTTTTCAATTCATTTTTATTACATTAGTAATATATGTATGCCTTTTTGCCTTAAAGTTAGGAATTCTATATAATTACTGTTAAGTAGTAAGTCGAAAAAGGAGTTACTTTTGTGAAACCGATTAATTTATTTTCATTATTAAATGCAAAGCAGGATTTAGATGAAGTCAATTTTATAAAGTATTTGGAGCAATTTGGTATCAATCCGAGAATCCGTACGAGCGAGCTATATGATTTGCAAGCATTAGTTGAAGTAATGTTAAAAGTTTCGAACTTAGTGGAGATTTTTAATGGCTATTACG
>JAAYHP010000453.1 GCA_012735355.1 Lysinibacillus sp.
CACTTAATAAATTGTGCTTTTTAAAAGTCACCGTATTTTTAATTTCATCTTTCACACGATAAAATTGCCCTTCTTGGATAAAATACTTTTCTTTCATATTTGGAGGCACTTCTGCAAGGGAGCGCTCTGGATAAACCCCTCTTTTTGCCTTTTGAAGACAATTTTCATCGATATCCGTTGCTAAAACTTGGACTTGAGAAAGGGGCACGTGATTGGACAGTACCATGGAAATTGTGTAAGGCTCCTCCCCAGTTGAACAAGCTGCACTCCAAATTTTTAAGCGCTTATTTTCTTGAAGCAATTTCGGGAAAATTTTATTTTGTAATACTTCCCAACGTTTTGCATTTCGATAAAATTCCGAAACGTTAATCGTCATTCGATCTAAAAATTCATTCATTAAATCTCTGTCTTTTTCAACAGCTCTTAAAAATTCAATAAAATTATTATATCCCCTTTTTTCATAAAGGGATGTAAGTCGACGTTTCATTTGCGCTTCTTTATAAAGAGCTAAATCGATCCCTGTTAATTTTTTTATTCCCTCAATGAATTGTTCGTAGTCACTCATAATATCTTTCCTCTCCAATGACGTACAACTATTATATACAATATTTTGCTATTCTGAAATATGTAAAGGTTCAAAAAATAACTTTCTTATAGAGAATTTCCTCTTTCAAACAATTCTCTAAAAAAATAAGGATGACCAACTGTTTGGTCATCCTCCATTAAACGGTGTATTAAACTAATTCGTTATTGAACCATAAGTTAATTTCACGTTCAGCTGAAGCCGGTGAATCAGAACCATGAATCACGTTTTGTGAAATTGTTACTGCATAGTCACCACGGATTGTACCAGGTTGAGATTCTTCTGGTTTTGTAGCTCCCATCATGATTCGAGCTAATTTAATGATACTTTCGCCTTCCCAAACCATTGCAAATACTGGTCCTGAAGTAATGAAATCAACTAACTCGCCAAAGAATGGTTTATCTTTGTGTTCTTCATAATGTTTTTCTGCTAATTCACGAGGAACGTTCATTAATTTTGCTCCACGCATTACAAATCCGCGACGTTCAAAACGATCGATAATGTCACCAACTACTTGACGTTCTACACCGTCTGGTTTAACCATAATAAATGTTTTTTCAATTGCCATATTATTAACATCTCCTTAAAAACTTCAATTAGGTATTTTACCTACCGCTAAATATTACCAAAATAGCGGTTAAGCTTCAACTATCAAATATTTAACAAAGCAAATTTTTTTAAAATTTACGTTTTCCTATGAATAAAGCAATTTCTTTCAACTTTTTCTTCGTTGGATTATTCGGTAATGCCTCTACTTCTTTCATTGCTTTTGCTAAATATTGATCGCTAATCGATAATGCTTCTTTTATGGCATCGGATTTTCGAACAATATTTAGCATTTCCATTCGTTCTTTCTCTGTCACTTCACCCTTTGAAGCCCGTTCAATAAACTCGATAATTTTCGGATGATCCTTCATTAACAAAATAGGCAAAGTAATATTTCCTTGCAACAAATCACTACCAGCTGGCTTTCCAAGTTCTTTGTCCGTGGACACAAAATCCAATACATCATCAACAATTTGATAACTCATCCCAACATAGTAACCAAATCGTTTTAAATGTCTTGCATTGATAGCATCCACTTCACCAACCACCGCTCCAACTTCACAGCTGGATTCAATAAGAAGTGCTGTTTTTCTCTTAATGCGGCGGAAATAATCTTTAATGTTTTGATTTAAACGAAACTTATCTTCTATTTGTATAACTTCCCCATTACAAATTTCTACCATTGTACGGGCCAATACTTGATGGGCTTTCGGATTATCGATATGGGAAACATATTGTATGGCACGGCCGAAAATAAAATTCCCAGTATGCATAGCCACACGATTGTTCCATTGGGAGCGAACCGTTGGGCGCCCTCTCCTTAAGTCCGAGTGATCGATGACATCATCGTGAACGAGGGATCCCATATGAATTAATTCAAGAGGAACAGCAGCATATTTCATCTTCTCAATATTATAATTACCAAATTTCGCACTCATTAAAACAAAAAGTGGGCGAATTCTTTTTCCGCCCGCGCGCAATAGGTGGAGAGAGGCATCATATAATAAATGTGAAGTTGAGTTCAACGCTTTTTCTAATTCTTTTTCGATGATTTCTATATCCGGTTTTAAATCGGAATAGAGCAACTTTAATTTCATCTTTTCCACTCGTGAACCCTCTCCCTAATTTTCTTTCTTAAATCCCATATGCATAGCTGCTGCACCACCGCTATAACCTTTATAGGTTACATTTACAAATCCAGTTTCCTCAAACATTTTCGCTAACTTCCTCATACCTGGGAAAGTGCTTGCAGATTCTTGTAACCAAGAATATTCATCATAACTTTTCGCAAAAATTTTTCCAAACATCGGCATAATAAACCGAAAATAAAAACGGAATAATTGTCTATATCCCGGTATTTCTGGTTGGGAAGTGTCTAAACAAACCGCCATCCCTCCAGGCTTTAATACCCGATGCATTTCGCTTAACACTTTCATATAATCTGGAACATTCCGTAAACCAAAACCAATTGTTACATAATCAAAAGTATTGTCCTCAAAAGGTAGCTCCATGGCATTCCCATGAATTAGCTCTACATGAGGATAAGGTTTTATTTTCTCAGCTCCAACTTTCAACATGTTTTTGCTGAAATCTAGTCCCTTGACAACACCTTTTTCACCAGTTGCTTTCGCTAAGGCGACAGTCCAATCAGCAGTACCACAACATACATCTAAACACTTCGATCCTGGTTTTACATTCATTCGTTTCATCGTATCTTCACGCCATTTCACATGAAGCTTGAAACTAATGACTGAATTCATTTTATCGTAATCTTGAGAGATTTTCTCAAAGACTTCATGAACCCGTTGTTCTTTGGATTTCACCATTTTTTTCATAACCTTTCTTAGCTCTGTCTTATCAACTGTTTGTCGATATACAATTGTAACTCTTCTTTTAATAAAGAGGTATGTAATAATTCCAGTAATTGATGTATGAGTTTTTCAACTTTGTCTTCCATGAACTTTTCAAAATTTAAACTATCTTCAGGCACAAAGCTGTCCATCATTTTTAAGAAAAACAGAGAACTGTTACCTTCTTTATAGTTTGCTAGTTCTTGTTGCAATCGTAAAGCTAATAAGTTTGTTTCCATGATGGCTCGATATTGTTCGAAATTGTATTGCTGATAAAATCTGCTAATAAATTCTGATTCGATAATCGTCAAACTTTGCAACCAATCGTCAAAAGTATAATTGTTTGGTTCATATACTCTTATTTCATGTTCAGATCTTAATACAACACCCTCTGAAAGTTGACGAATTAATGGAATATTACCTGAATTAGCTAAAATTTCATAGTAACGACCACTGTAATAATCGCCAGAAAGCACTGTAAGCTGTTGTGTTTTACTAGTTGCTTCGCTTTCATCAATGAGGCCATGTTCCGAAAGGGATGCTTGTACAATACCAACTGTAATGATTCCTTCATATTTTTCTTCATCCCAATTTTCTCCATTGAAAAACGGCAACAGCATGTAAAACAACTGATTTTCATTTACCAATGGATTTCCCGTATATTTCAGTAGCGTTTTATGTTGTACATGACGATATATATCCATTTTCAATTGTTCTATATGTTTCTCAATATATGATGCATCCATAGGTATTACTCCATTCCACTTTGAGTACAGTCTCCCGCACTTATTACAGTCGTCAAAACTCTTTATTTTTTAGATTCGCTTTCAATTATTCCATAAGACGTATAGATTTTCGCTTTTCCTCGAATTTTCATTGCAGAAGTGTGCTCTGTAAATTGAGCAATCATCACTTCACCAGCGTCTAATTTTTCAGAATGATGAAATTTTGTATCGACACCGCGAGTTAATCCAATAACATGAACTCCATCTTCTTGGGCTTCAATCACAATATAATCTGATTGGCTCATACGATTCCCTCTCATCTAAAACTTATTCTTTGTAATCATATCATAATCCATCATGTTAATTAAGACATTTGAATGAATGAAATCACTTCTTGTCTTTTCACAGAATCTTCTTCATAAATTCCCCTTGCACACGAAGTAATCGTTTTTGTGCCAGGCTTTTTTAAGC
>JAAYHP010000454.1 GCA_012735355.1 Lysinibacillus sp.
CTTTTATTTGGAACAGGATTTGCAGGGGCTTTTACTACTTTTTCCACCCTTAAATTAGAGTTGATAAAGTTACATGTAAACAACCATAAAAGAGAAATGTTATTTTATATAGTCGCTACCTATGGTGGGGGGATTATATTAGCTTATATTGGATATTTAATAGGTGTTATATTTTTTTGAATAATTTACCATTTTTAGGAACAAAAGTTGTGAAAAAGGATAAAAAAACCACATCCAGTGGATGTAGTTTTTATTTCTTACTTAAAATTTTATCTCCAAGTGGTAGTAAGACTACGATAAATACAACAGCTAAAACTGTAAGCGCTTGTAAAATGATTAATCAGATTTGATCTAACATCATATCACCCCTTAAACCATTCTATGTATACAACTTCTATCTTACCCTATAAATAGATAAATTTCCATCTTTCCACTATTGAAAAGTGGGCAATTTGCATAAAATTAAGTTGCCTTCATAGAAGAACGGTTGTTTTATGTTAACCAATTCTTAGTTGTTTCCATAACTGAATTTTTTATTTCAAATATCTACCCAAAATATACCCCGTATGGTATTATTATACCGTGCGGGGTATAAAATGTTATGGGGGGAATAAATTGAGTAATAAAATTTCGAGAAGGACATTTTTAAAACGAACAGCAGCTGCTGGCTTGACGACGGGCGTTCTTTTGGCAACGAAAAAATCAGGTTATGCCCAAACAAATCATGCGAAAGAAGAAAAGCTCGTTGGATCAATTATCGACTTAACAAAATGTGATGGCTGTGTTCATAAAGATACACCTGCCTGTGTTCTTGCTTGTAAAGAAAAAAATAAAGCTCGTTTTCCACAGCCGGAAAAACCATTGAAGAATTATTGGCCACAAAAGAAACATGAGGATTGGTCAGAAGAGCAAGATCGGATTGATCGCCTTACTCCGTACAATTGGACATATGTAGAAAATGTTGAAGTAAAGAAAAATGGAGTAAAAAAGACGGTATCCGTTCCTAGACGTTGTATGCATTGTTTAGATGCACCTTGTCAAAAACTTTGTCCTTTCGGAGTCATTAGTAAATCTGAACATGGGGCAGTACAAATTGATGAATTTTTCTGTATGGGAGGAGCTAAATGTCGCTCTGTTTGTCCGTGGGAGATTCCTCAACGTCAAGCAGGAGTGGGGCTTTATATGCATATTGCACCGGATTTAGCAGGGGGAGGCGTAATGTACAAGTGCGATATGTGTGCAGATTTATTGGAGAAAGGGAAGAAGCCGGCATGTGAAACCGCATGTCCGAATGGAGCTATTGAATTTGGACCATATGAAGAAATAAGGAAGAAAGCTTATGCTAGAGCAGAAGAAGTGGGCGGCTACGTTTATGGCGATAAGGAAAATAGCGGAACACTGACATTTTATGTTTCTGATGTTTCATTCAAAGATATTAATGAGGCCATTTTGGAGAAAAAGAAAGCAGAGAATGATACAAGGCCAGGCAGACCACATATGGAGCCAGAAGTTGAAAATATGCTAGAAACGGCCCACGGTTATATGCTAGCCACACTTGTTGCACCTATTGCGGGGGCTGCGGCGGCAGGAATTACCGCATATAAAATCATGAAAGGAGAAAAACAGCAGGAGGAAAAGGTGGATGAGCAAGATGAATAAGAAAAAAGATAAAATTTATCGACAGCCATTACCGAATCGTTTCGTTCATTGGGGTATTGCCATTTCCATTTTTATGCTCATCATTACTGGGCTTGGTCAAATGCCCCTCTACGGTCGTTATTTAATCGTCCAACCTTTTGGTACAAAGTGGTTAACTTCATATGAAATTACACTTTGGGTTCATTACATTTTTGCAGCAATCCTATTGTTTTTCATTTTTTATCACATCGTTTTTCATGTCGGTCGCAAAGAGTTACAATTGTTACCGAAAAAAGGGGATGTGAAAGGGTCTTTTTTAGTTATAAAAGCGATGTTACTACGCCAGGAAGAACCACCATCGGAGAAGTATTTACCGGAGCAACGACTAACTTATGCATATTTTGTGTTTTCAATTGGGCTCGTTGTTGTTACAGGGGTCATTAAAGTAATTAAGAATATGATGGGACTTCAACCGACGAATGGTATTCTTCTTTGGGGTGCTCAATTGCACAATTTAGCTACAGTCCTCATTATCGTCGGGATCTTCTTACATTTAGCGGCCTTCATTGTAAAAGCAAACCGCCAACTACTGCCCGGCATGTTTACAGGGTATGTAGATGAAAAATATGTAAAAGAAAGGCACTCCTTATGGTATAAAGAACTAAAAAATAAAGATGAAATGTAATTCGTTGAACTCCGCTTTATCGTAAAAAGGCGGAGTTATTTTTTAATAATAAAAACTCTCCTAAAATCGATTAAAGGAGAGTTTTGATGGCTCACTAAAGCAGCAGACGACTTAATTTATTAGTATGCTGCTGCTTCTAAAATTGCTGCTAATAAACCAAATAAAAAGGATATGATAAACCAAAAGACGATGGAGATAATTGCCCAAATTAACGCCCATTTAGCAGCTTTAGGCTTGTCATCTTTCCAAACAAAGAACATAATAATCCCTAAAATCGGTATACAACAAAAAGTGATTAAATTCACTGGAATGCTAGGCTTATCTTCAATAGATTTTACTCTTACACCACACTTCGGACAAATTTCTGCCTGTTCGGCAATTAGTTCACCACAATGTGGACAATTCATAAAAAATACCTCCCAATATGTATTTTAGTGAATTATATTTTTTGTTTAGATGGATTACGATTTATAAAAATAAAGAGTGTCCAAATTCTCTCCCCATATTTATAAAGATTATTGTGAAGTTAATGATAATAAAATCGATTGAAATACCACCCATCATTCCCGTTATGAGACGACGTATATTATTGCTTTCCCACTTGTAGAAAAGTTGTCCAGTACCATCAATAATCATTGGAATAATAAGTGCAAAGGATAACAGGAGAGAAATTCTTCCATAAGTAGCTAAGATAAGTAACCCAATGATATATCCAATCATAATACCTGTACACCGGGCACAGAGAGGAAACTGCTTACCACGAAAGTGAAAGGATCTTTCCGGCATCCGATGACACATAAAAGCATATTGTAGAAACTTATCCATGTATACATCCCCATCTAATCAATATAATTCCTAAAAATGCACAATTTAAGTATATACCATCAATGGAAAATTGTAACTTTATTTTCTACCTATGTTTTTCAAAAGACTTTACTCATTATTAATTGGTAATATTTTGTAATTCTATGAAATAATGCTCTACATATCGGTC
>JAAYHP010000455.1 GCA_012735355.1 Lysinibacillus sp.
CATTAAGACCTAATCCAGCCCCTGCTACGTTCCCAATATTAAAAGCTAAACCACCGATTACAATTAAAATGGTTAATACAAAGCCAAGACCAGGGAAAACTTTATTGGCTACATCTTGTCCACGTAAACCAGAAACACCAATGACACGCCAAATGTTCATCTGTGCGATAATATCTAAAATGATAGATACTAAAATAACAAATCCCATACAGGCAAGCAATTGATTAGTAAATACAGTTGTTTGAGTTAAGAAACCAGGACCAATAGAAGAAGTAGCCATTAAAAAGGCAGCACCTAGTAAGGTACTTAAAGTTGATTTTTTCTTTATTGAATTAGAAGTTTTATCTTTTTCTGCAACAGCTTCTTTATTGTTTGAATCAATTTTTCCCATCAATTTGTTCCCCCATTATATAAAAGATTTCACTTCGATTCCGTTGTTTTGTAATTCATTTTTTATATATTTCGCAAAATCGATTGCATGCTCACCGTCACCGTGAATACAAACGGTATCTGCTCTTAGTGACACATCTGTACCTTGACAAGAAGTCACTTTTCCTTCTTTTACCATTCGAATGACTTGTTTTACAGCTTGATCGTGATTTGTAATCAATGCATTTGGTAGTTTACGTGATGTTAAAGTTCCATCTGCTTGATAAGTCCGATCGGCAAATACTACATGGGCTGTTCGAAGACCTATTTTTTCTCCAGCTTTTGTTAGTTCACTCGATGCAAGACCGAATAAAATGAGGTCAGGGGAAATATCATATACCGCTTTCGCAATGGCTTCTGCAATTTCAGGATCTTTTGCGGCCATGTTATAAAGAGCTCCATGAGGTTTGACATGTTGCATTTTTTCCCCTTCAATTGTAAGAAAAGCTTGTAAAGCACCAACTTGGTAAACAACCATGTCATAGGCTTCTTGATATGTAATCGCCATTTCTCGACGCCCAAATCCTACTAAATCAGGTAAACCTGGATGGGCACCAATTTTGACATGATTCTCAAGAGCTACTTTAACCGTTTCCCGCATCACCGACGGGTCTCCCGCATGAAAACCACATGCAATATTGGCTGAAGTGACATATTTTAGAATCTCTTTTTGATTTGCTAAAGTATACCTTCCAAAGTCTTCACCAATATCACAATTCAAATCAACAAAATTCATTTTAAAACCTCCTATCTTAAATTGAATCACTACCTTCGCATATATTTTTAAAGAATTTCCGGCTAATGCCCATTCTTAAAAAAATTTACAAAGATGTAGAATCATTTACGAAAGGATGTCTACTTCTTCTTTCATATTTTTTAAAATATAATTTTCATTGAATGAAATTTCGATAGATTTCAGATAATTCATTCTTTAAAAATATCATGCAAATAATAGCGAAAAAATATTTTACATAGAATATACCACAAGAATTACTTATTTGATATAATTTTTTTAATATTTTAAATGTTTGGGAGGTACAACGATGTGTGTACAATTTAAACCTCTAGGAGATAGTGCTATCATGGTTTATTTTGGTAATACGATTTCGGAAGAAGTCCATTTATCAATAAAAAAATTTTTATTAATTCTTGAGAAGAATAATATTAATGGTTTCGTAGAATTAGTTCCAAGTTATACCAATATTTGTATTTATTATGATGTTACTATAGTAAATCAATGGGAACCAAAAAATCTTTCTCCTTATGAAAAAGTCGTCAACCATTTAAAAACTCTGTTAGAAAAAGAGATAGAGTTTACAACAAATAAACAACGACTCGTTGAAATCCCTGTTTGTTATGGAGGTATTTATGGTCCCGATTTAACAGAGTTAGCTGCTTATCATCATTTAAGTGAGCAAGAGGTTATTCAAATACATACAGGCAACGATTATCTTGTTTATATGCTAGGTTTTGACCCTGGATTTGCCTTCATGGGAGGATTGGATGAAAGAATTGCTACACCACGAAAAGAAACACCTCGATTAAAAATACCACCTGGCTCTGTTGGGATTGCAGGTAAACAAACAGGGATATATCCTTTCGAAACCCCAGGTGGCTGGCAAATTATTGGACGGACTCCATTAAAACTATTTCTCCCAGATCAAAATCCACCAACTTTACTGCAAGCAGGAGATCGTATTCGTTTTGTTCCGATTACAGAAAAAGAATTTATTGAACTAGGGGGTGATCAGTCTTGACATTAACAATACTGAAACCGGGTTTATTAACAACGATTCAAGATTTTGGAAGAAAAGGTTATCAGCAATACGGGGTAATTGTTAGTGGAGCAATGGATACAACATCTTACCGAATTGGGGAAATGCTATTGCTTCAAGAGCCTTCTGCAGCGA
>JAAYHP010000456.1 GCA_012735355.1 Lysinibacillus sp.
AGGCTCGAGTCGGGCCCGTGGAAAGCGTCCCCGGAACGGAAATCAATTTTCAGTTTAATATCAAAAACTCATCATTTTCTTTTAAGAGAAAATGATGAGTTTTTACTTTTGTCCCAACCTCTTTTCTATTAGAGGACGGTATTTTCTCGAAAGGAATTTGTATTATAACGAGAAATTGGCAGTACGAGAGGGGTGTTTGAAACAGGATCATTTATTACATGACAATCTAAATTATAAGTCTCTTTAATAAGATCACTCGTTATAATGTCATCCGGTGAGCCTTCTGCGATAATTTTACCGTTCTTAACTGTATATAAGTAATCTGCATAACGTGCAGAAAGATTGATGTCATGAAGAACCATGACGATTGTTATCCCGTACTTAATATTAAATTCTTTCAATAAGTCTAAAATTTCAACTTGGTAAGTAATATCTAAATATGTTGTTGGTTCATCTAATAATAAAATATCAGTTTGTTGAGCTAGAGCCATCGCAATCCAGACACGCTGTCGTTGTCCACCTGATAATTCATCAATATGACGGTCAATGAATTCTGAAATATTCATCATATCAATGGCCAATGAAACCGCTTCGTAATCTTTCTTTGACCAACTTGAAAATAATGATTGATGAGGAAAGCGACCACGACCAACTAAATCAGCAACGGTAATACCTTCTGGGACGATGGGTGACTGTGGTAAAAGCCCAACCGTACGTGCTAACATTTTTGAGGGTATTTGATTTATGGATTTGTTATCTAAATAGATAGCGCCTTTTGTTGGTTTTAATATTCGAGCCATTGTTTTTAATAAAGTTGACTTCCCACTACCATTTGAACCGATAATAATGCTAACTTTTTGTTTAGGAATCGAAAGATTAATATCTTCTAAAATGAGATTTTGCTCGTAACTAACATGTAAGTTTTTAGTCTCTAATGTATGAGCCATTATATGTCCCCCTTTCGATTCATTTTAATTAGTAAAAAGATTAAATATGGTGCGCCAATAATCCCAGTAATGACACCAACAGGATAACGCACTTCAAAAGCAAATTGTCCGACTAAATCTGCAGCAAGGACTAAAATCGCCCCAATTAATCCAGAAGGAATAAGTGCAGAGTATCCCGTTCCAATAACACGTCTAGCAATCGGTCCAGCAAGAAAGGATATAAAGGCAATCGGTCCAGTTGTTGCAGTCGCTTGTGCAGTAACTAAAACTGCTATGACTATTAAAAGAATGCGAACTTTATTTGTTGATACTCCTAATGAAGTAGCAGCATGATCGCCAAGTTCTAACATTTCTAAATGATTAGCTAAATAGAGGAGGATAGGTATACAAATAATTAAAAGAATTAACAGAGGCATAAACATTTCCAACTTTACTCCGTTTAAGCTACCACTTAGCCAGCGAAGAGCGGTAGGTAAGTCATGGGTTTTTGCGATTAACATTAAATATGAAATTGCGGAATTTAACATAGCTTGAATTCCGATACCAATTAAAATTAATCGTCCAATAGAAAATGAAGTACCTCTTGATAGTCCATATATAATGGCAACAGTTAATAATCCTCCTACAACTGCAGCAATTGAAATAACTGTGTTACTTGCTTGCAGGACGACAATACAGAATACAGCTGCAGCACTTGACCCGGCTGTAATACCGATAACATTTGGATTGGCTAAAGGATTTCGAAGGGTCGTTTGAAATACGTAGCCCCCAATTCCAAATGCAAAACCAGCGAGAAGTCCGGCTAGCATACGTGGAAGGCGTAACGTTCCAACAGCAAAGCTCGCCCCATTTACTTCTTTTCCAAACAGTACTGCTACGATTTCTTTAACAGAATAAATCGTATTTCCAAGCATGAGCATAGCCCAGCATAAAGCAAAGGTAATAATGATTAAGATGACTGTTGTTATCATATAACGACGTTTGTGAATAGCTTTAAATTGAATAATAGATTGTAAGGTTTCATTCTTCATCATAAGCTTCTCAATTTCTCATTCATCGTAATATAAATTAAAATGGGCGCACCGATAAAGGCGGTAATAATTCCAACATCAACTTCTCCCGGACGGGCAATTAATCTTCCTATCACATCGGATATTGTTAGAATAATGCCCCCGGATAAAGCTGAAAGAGGAATGATATATCGGAAATCCGGCCCAATCATTAATCGAATTAAATGTGTAGCTAATAGTCCAATAAATCCAATTGGACCTGCAAAAGCTGTTGTAGCACCACAAAGCAATACACCAGCAAAAGAAGAGATTAAGCGAATTCTCGCTGTTTTAACACCTAAACTAGTTGCTACTTCGTCCCCTAATGCCATTGCATTTAATGTAGGTGCAACAAATAATGCAATGATGACTCCAACAATTAAAAAGGGTAATAGTAATTGA
>JAAYHP010000457.1 GCA_012735355.1 Lysinibacillus sp.
CGACTGCACCGTGCATTCCACCCATGCCATAATTTAGCTCATGATTGCCCGGAATACTTCCTAATCCAAGTAGCGTAGTAACAACTGGAAGTTTGTATTTTTCGACAAATTCTACGAGTTCTTCACTAGCGTTCGCAAATAGTACCCCTGCTCCAACAAGAACAACCGGTTTTTTTGCTTCACTGATTGCTTGAATAGCTTTCTGAATTTGCAAATAATTCGGTTTATAATTCGGCTGGTAACCTGGTAAATAAACTTCCTCTGGCACTTTCGCTTTAGCCGGTTCAAAGACTGCTTGTGAAATATTTTTTGGTAAATCAATTAATACAGGTCCTTTTCTCCCTGTATTCGCAATATGGAATGCTTCCTTTACAATTCTTGGTATATCATGAACGTCTTGTACTTGGTAATTATGTTTTGTAATTGGTGTTGTGATACCGATAATATCCGCTTCTTGGAAAGCGTCTGATCCAATTACATTCGTTGCAACTTGACCAGTAAAGATAACTAATGGAATGGAATCAATCATCGCATCGGTAATACCTGTCACTAAGTTTGTAGCTCCGGGACCGCTTGTTGCAATGACAACACCAGGTTTATTTAAAACACGTGCATAACCTTCTGCAGCGTGTATAGCTCCTTGTTCATGTCGAGTTAAAATGTGACGGATAGGATTTTTATACATGGCATCATAAACGTGTAGAACAGCACCACCTGGATAGCCAAAAACAATATCTACACCTTGATCATGTAACGCTTTAATTAAGATTTCTGCACCATTTTTCGGCTTGTATTCTTCTTCTTGGCTTATTGATGGAGTGGCATCAATTTTTGCGTTTGTTGACGCATTAGCAGTCATTTTGTATACTCCTCCTTCTCGATTTAAAAATTATGATAAAAAACTTTAAAATAAAAAAGCCTTTTTCTCCAACGCAAAAGAACACCTTTTGCGAAGGGATGAAAAAGACTTTTCATGGTACCACCCTTATTCGTAGCAAAATGCTACCTCACGAATAGCAGAACCCTTTCCATCTCATTAGAAAATTACGTACAATCTTCTAACGGCAACTAGATGGAAATGCTATTCATTGATAACGAGCACGTATGTGCCCGGAGCTATCTATTGGCAAAATGCGTTTAATAGCTCACTCCGAGGGGAAGTCGGATATAGTTGTATCATCGGCTTCCAGCTACACCGACTCTCTGGTAGATACAATGCTCTATATCCTTTAACCTCATCATCGAATTCAACTTATATTGGATATTATATACCTTCAAAGAACTAAAGTCATCAAAATTTTAAGAAAATTATATTTTCATAATACCGCCTTTTGAAGCGTTTGTCACAAGTTTTGAATATCTTGCTAACCATCCTGTTTTAATTTTCGGTTCGAATGGTTTTAAATTTTTACGACGTTCTTCCAATTCTTCATCGGAAACTTTTAAATTGATTGTTCTATTTGGTAAATCAATTTCGATTATATCACCATTTTTAACTAATGCAATAGGTCCGCCCTCAGCTGCTTCTGGAGAAATATGTCCAATTGAAATACCTCGAGATGCTCCACTGAAACGTCCGTCAGTAATTAATGCAACTTTTGTTCCTAGGCCTCTTCCCATAATTGCAGATGTAGGTGCTAACATTTCAGGCATACCTGGACCACCTTTTGGTCCTTCGTAGCGAATGACAACGACATGCCCTTCCCTTACTGTTCCTGCATCGATTGCTGCAAGAGCCTCATCTTGTGAATCAAAAACAATTGCTTCACCAGTGAATACTTTAATAGATGGATCCACTGCACCCACTTTAATAACAGATCCTTCTGGTGCGATATTTCCAAATAAGATTGATAAACCACCAACAGGACTATACGGATTATCTTTTGTACGAATTACTTCCGTATTTGTTATTTCATGACCTTTTACTAGTTCACCCATTGTTTTTCCTGCAACAGTTGGTCGATCAGGATGAATGCATCCAGGAATTTTTGTCTATTCATTAATAATAGCGGTTACCCCACCAGCTTTATTTACATCATCCATTGAAATGTCTGATGCAGGCATAATTTTTGCAATGTATGGGACTCTTTCAGCTACTTTATTTATATCTTCTAAGTTATACTCGATTCCCGCCTCATTGGCAATAGCTAATGTGTGTAAAACGGTATTTGTTGATCCACCCATAGCCATATCTAAGGCAAAAGCATCATCGATTGCTTCTTTCGTAATGATATCTCGCGGTTTAATATCTTCTTCAATCATGCGAATTAAATGTTTCGCTGCTTCGCGAATCAATTCTTTTCGCTTTTCACTTGTCGCCACAATAGTTCCATTACCTGGTAAGGCTACTCCTAGCATTTCCATTAAACAGTTCATTGAGTTTGCAGTGAACATACCTGAACATGATCCACAAGTTGGACAAGCGTTCATTTCAATATCTTTAAATTCTTCTTCTGACATTTGCCCAGATTTTAAAGCTCCAATCCCTTCAAAAACAGATGTTAATGAAAGTTGTCTTCCTGTGGAGCTTTTTCCTGCTTCCATTGGCCCACCAGAAACGAAAATGGATGGAACGTTTGTACGCACCGCTGCCATCAGCATTCCTGGAGTGATTTTGTCGCAGTTTGGTATGTAAAATACTCCATCAAACCAATGAGCGTTTATCACCGTTTCGGCAGAATCTGCTATCAGTTCACGGCTTGGCAATGAATAACGCATACCAATGTGCCCCATTGCAATTCCATCATCTACACCTATCGTGTTAAATTCGAATGGAATGCCACCTGCGTCAATGATTGCTTCTTTCACTTCTTCAGCGAATTCTCTTAAATGAACATGACCTGGAATAATATCGATGTATGAGTTACAAACACCGATGAAAGGTTTTCCTAAGTCTTTAGGCTTTACTTTCCCCGTAGCATATAAAAGACTACGGTGAGGAGCACGATCAACTCCTACTTTTATCATGTTACTTCTCATAATTGAAACGCCCCTCACAAACTCTATTATTTTTTAAATAATTAAAATTTATAGAATATTATAGTTCGACTATTATATTACTA
>JAAYHP010000048.1 GCA_012735355.1 Lysinibacillus sp.
AAATAATGCAACAGGAAAATCCTATGTCCTTGTCAATAATAAATTACATAGCATTCCTGGTGGTTCCATTATGGGAATACCTACGAAAATTCTGCCCTTTGCCACATCGAAGTTATTTTCCATAAAAGGAAAATTGCGTGCAGCCGGAGACTTTAATTTACCAAAGTCCGTACCACAAGAGGATCAATCATTAGGTGCGTTTTTCCAAAGAAGATTAGGACGAGAAGTTGTTGAAAATTTAATAGAACCACTTCTTTCAGGAATTTATGCCGGCGATATTCACCAAATGAGTTTGATGGCGACCTTTCCCCAATATTATAAAATAGAACAACAGTACGGCAGCCTCATTTTAGGTACGAAAAAAATGACTCCAAAAAATGACAAACAGAATAGTGGCTCTACTAAAGGTGCTTTCCTCGCCTTTAAAAATGGTTTAGATTCCTTTACCCAGGCAATTAGCTCAAAATTGGAACCAAATACAAAACTATTAGGAAATCGGGTTGATAAAATCACCAAAACAGATAAAGGCTATGAAATACTATTAAATTCACGGAATATTCTATTAGCGGATAGCGTAGTGATGGTGATTCCCCATCATAGTGTAAGCTCAATTTTATCTCAATATTCCATTACCGATTGTTTTCGTAACGTTCCATCAACTTCTGTGGCAACAGTCACCTTCAGTTTCCCAAAAGAGGAAGTAGAAAATCATCTCGATGGAACTGGCTTTATTGTTTCTAGAAATAGCGATTATGAAATTACTGCATGTACTTGGTTGCATAAAAAATGGCCTCATAGTGCACCAAAAGATAAAGCTTTATTGCGTTGCTATATCGGTCGACCTGGGAGAGAAAATATTGTAGACAAATCCGATGAAGAAATTCAATCAATCGTAATGAGAGATTTAAAAAATTCGATGAACATAAATGTGAGTCCTGAACTAGTTCTTATTACAAGATGGAAAAAAGCGATGCCCCAATATACGGTAGGTCATTTATCTCGCGTACATTCGGTGGAAAAAGAACTCGAGCAACAGCTTCCTGGAGTATATATCGCAGGTAATTCTTATCATGGGGTTGGCATACCGGATTGCATCGACCAAGGTACTGCAGCTGTAAATAAAGTATTAAATTACTTCGGGTTCAATATTTATGAATAATAAGTTGAATTGTCCCAATGAGTCGAATATTGACAAAAGCATTTCCTTCAAACTCTTATATAATTTAAAAAAAATCACCTGAATTTAGTATACTACTAGCTAATTTCAGGTGATTTTTGACAAACCTAGGCTTCTATTTTTTACTTTTTTCCTTCATCCATTTGCAAATCGCCCGCACCGTTTCCCTATTCATATGCGGTGGAAAATGATGAGCTAATGAAGACATATACCAAGTCTCATGCTCTTTTCCTGCTTCTTTTAAGGCCCTTTCTAAAGAAACCGATTGTTCGATGCTCACATTTTGATCTTCCGTACCATGAATAATTAATACAGGAGCTGAAATCCCGTCCACTTCAAAAATCGGGCTACGCTCTTCGTAAAGCTCCGGATATTTATTCGGAGAACCACCAATAATCCTCTTTAAAGTTCTTCGTAAATCGACCCTTTCATAATAGAGCGCTGTTAAATCTGCTACGCCAGCCCAAGTCACTACAGAGGAAACTTCGTTATATAAAATGGCGGTCCATAACGCCATCAATCCACCTCTTGAAAAACCAAATAGGTGTATAGAATTGACTTCTGTAAGTTGTTTCAATACTTCAATGCCTAAAAGGGCATCTAGTCGCTCACTACCGCCAAATTCATCTCGCCCTTCTCCTCCTCGATTCCCACGGTAATATGGGGCAAAAACAAAAAAGCCTTGGGATGCAAATTGGGCAATTCTCGCTGGTCTAACCATCCCAACAGACTGTAATCCACCGCGCAAATATAATATTCCTTCGTGATTGCCATTTGCTTTTGGCTTCGCAAGCAACCCTTTCACTCGAAAGCCTTCTGACCAATAAACAACTTCTAATAGTTCCACATTCGGATTCGGAGAAGGGTATTTTCTTATCGATTCAATAGTGCCATTCTCTTTCATGGTGTTTCACTTCCTGCAATATCATTTTCATCCCCTCATCCTTCATATAAAAGCTTAACTGAGGATGCTTCATTAATTCATCCGTCGATAAAAACACTCGTCCACTCGTTTCATGCTCTTGTAAAAAAGGATCTAATCTTTCAATCCTTGCCGTAAAAACTACTTTGCAAAAAGGATGTTCATCATAAACAATATAATGACCTAATATTTTTAAATCTGTAATGTGTACACGAGTCTCTTCATATACTTCTCGCTTTGCTGCTTCCATTAACGTTTCATCTCGTTCTACTTTTCCTCCAGGAAACTCGATGCCACGTTTATCATTAATGGCACAGAGCCACTTACCTTCTTTTTGAACTAGCACAAGCACATGTTTCGGTTCTATCGGAAAAGGCGGTCCGCCAAATGTTAATTCTACCTTGTTTCTATGTAAATCGTAAAAAGTAAACATCCCTTCAACTCCTATACATATAGTGTAGCGAAGGGATGTTGTTTATTCAATTATTGAAATAGGGCAGGCTTTCAATAAATTCTTTCGTTTTTTCATCGCCAAATTCATGAACTAAAGCATAAATTTTTTTTAAACGGATATCAATTTCATCATTTTCTTCATCTAAGTGATATGGGATATAAGGTAGATGAGCCCGAACCATATTATCGAACTCTAAAGTATTCAACTGGCTAAATAACTTTTTAAATAACAATGCTTTCTTCTGTTCCATTTCAAGTTTAAATTCACAAGGTTCTCCAAGGGGGAAATAACTGTACGATTGATTTAATACATTTACATATAGCGTCGTTGTCCCGATATTCATCACTCTCCTCACCTTTATTATGGAAAAATATAAGCTATACTATACAAATAAAAAGAAATATATTTCGATTAAATTAATTTCCTAAAAACGCTGAAAGCATCCAAGTGTGTTTTTCTAAGCTTTGGAACGTTGCATTTAACATATCTTCTGTGCGATCGTCCCCTTGTTCTGAAGCTTCTTCCATCGCCTCTTTTATTAATTTCATTGTTGCTTGGAAATCATCAATGACGGTTTGAACCATTTCTTCAGCTGTTTCTGAACCCGTTGCTTCTTGCACAACGGATAATTCTAAATGTTCTTTTAACGTCGCTACTGGCTTTCCACCTTTTGTTAAAATACGTTCTGCCACTTCATCTAAATTCGTTGTAATTTCATTGTATAATTCTTCAAACTTATCATGCAATGTAAAGAAGCTTGGTCCAGTTACATACCAATGGTAATTATGAAGTTTCGTGTATAAAACAGAGTAAGTCGAAACTAGTTCATTTAATTGGTTAATTAGTTTATCTTTTGCCATAATACCACCTCATTCAACTATTTTGATAATGATTATCATATCAATTATGCCCTATATTTAATTATCATAATTTTACAATTATATGAAAATGGAGACAAATTCAAATGATATGATATAGAATGTGCAATTTTCACTTTATTATCCAAGAAATTAGGTTAAATATAAGCTTTACTCAACAAACTTCTACATTTTGTTTTATAATAAAAGTATTGATAGTTGAGGTGATCATGTTGGATGCTACATTAAGTATTCTCATATTAGTTGCAATCATCTATTTAATTTTTATTATTTTAGGCTTCGTGTTTATAATGAAAAAAAGAGGCAGCATGAAGCAAACAATCGATCCAAAACCGGATCAAAATTTTAACGTAAGGAATGAACAGGAAGAACGATGAAATATCCTTTTATATGGCTCATACAATTTTATAGAAAAGTTATTTCACCGTTGACACCGCCAAGTTGTCGATTCCATCCCACTTGTTCTAGTTATGGACTCGAAGCCTTTCAAAAACACGGGGCACTAAAGGGTTTTATTTTAACTACAATTCGAATTTTAAAATGTCACCCTTTTCACCCGGGAGGTTTTGATCCAGTACCAGAAAAATGGCCTTCGAAAAAAAAATAATCGAAGGCTATTTTTTTATTGTCTTTCTCTCCTCCTTCGTGTATTATAATTCTTGTGCAAATTGTAAATCGTAATTATTACTATTTAAGGAGGTTACTATTATATGAGAAACATATTTTTCCTTTTAATTTTAACATTTATACTATTGTTAACTGCTTGTTCCGATTCCAATGAAACTGGGACAG
>JAAYHP010000458.1 GCA_012735355.1 Lysinibacillus sp.
ATCAAAAACTCATCATTTTCTTTTAAGAGAAAATGATGAGTTTTTACTTTTGTCCCAACCTCTTCCATTGACTTTATTCTTCTATTGGTTTTAATTTTGCTTCTATTTCAGCTCGACGTTCTTCTAAAAATGGGGGTAATACTAATTTTTCGCCAAGGGTTTCGATGTCATCTCCATCAGCCATAAAGCCTGGGCCGTCCGTTGCAATTTCAAATAAAATTCCATTAGACTCACGGAAATACAAACTCTTGAAGTAGAAACGGTCTACTATTCCTGACGAAAAGAATCCGCGCGCTCGCACTTTTTCATCCCAATAAGCTAATTCTTCATCATTTTTTACTCTTATTGCTAAATGATGAATGCTACCTCGCCCGGGTACTTCAGAAGGTCCATCCATAGATTTTACGAGAATTTCCCCAAACACTTCACCTTCAATGGATTGGAAAATCGCTTCGTCTTCTGTTCGACTAACTTCTTTGTAGCCAAACACTTCTTTCAATGTTTTTGCTAACTTTTCAAGTCGGCGTACCGTGATTTCTACTGTACCCATTCCTAGAATTTGATGTTCAACAGGAACCGGAGACTTTTCCCACGTTTCCCAATGGTCAACTTTTGCTCCGTTTGAAACGATCAATGCCAATCGTAAACCTTCTGAATCCTCAAATAAAATAGAGGTGCGATTCGCAAACTTCGTAATATCGCTCGTCTTTACACCATAGTCTTCAAGGCGATTTTGCCAATAGATTAAACTATCTACTGTTGGGACAAGCAATCCAATTCTCGTTATCGCATTCGTACCACGATAAGTTCTCCCTGCCATTGGAATTTCAAAAAATGATAATTCTGTACCTGGACTACCGGTTTTATCACCAAAAAACAAGTGATACATTGAAGTATCATCTTGATTGACTGTTATTTTGGCACGACGTAAACCGAGTATATTTTTATAAAAATGATTATTTTTGCTGGCGTTTTTTGTGATCATAGAAATATGATGATGGCCTGGAATTTGATACATAAACATCTCCCCTTTACTTCAATTTACTAATCTAAAGATTAAGTTTCAAGGAAAATATCTCGAAATCAAAATACATTTTATATTAAAAGGCAACACGAGCATACCTTGATACTCATGTTGCCAATATAAAATCACTTCACAACTAAGGCAGGACAGTTTACCCGCTTCATTACTTTATGACTCACGCTACCTAGTACCATTTGTTGTAAAGTATTGAGCCCTCGACTTCCGATAACGACTAAATCAGCTTGTTGTTCATTCGCATATTTCACAATTTCAGGCCCCGGATCACCACGCAAAATCGTTGTCTTATAGTTTACTTTTGCTTCATTAAGATATTGAATGACTTTGGAATTCTTTTTTCGCCGTTCTAAATCCAGTTCCTCAATCGACCTTGCATGTAATACATCTGTCCGTACTCTTTCAATATCTACAACATAGACAACTTCAATAATAGCCTCTTCACAACAAGATGCAATTTTAGCAGCTTCTTTCGCTGCACGTACAGCATTTTCCGAACCATCTGAAGCAAGTAAAATCTTTTTATACATTTAACCACTCCTTAATTCGATGAAGAAATGATTCCGTCCAATTGAGCGATAATCTTCTTGCTTGAAGCCTCTAATCCAACGACTTCAGCTCTAATTCCTTTTTCCCTTAATAACTCAACTACTTTAAATAACGCTCCGACACCAGATTCATCCCATATTTGACTATTCGAAAAGTCAATTTGAATTTCCATCTCTTCAATAGTAGTCTTTTTAAAGTAATCGACAAAGCTGTCCGAAGAAGCAAAAAACAATTGACCATCAACAATAAATCGAGTACCTTCTTGAGTAATTTTGATCATCGAAATTTTCACTACAAAGAAAATCGCACTAAGTAATACTCCAACAAGTACCCCTTTAGATAAATCATTCGTATACAGAACTATCACAACTGTTGCTAACATTACAATAGCATCCGTACGGGGAGCTTTTACTAAATATTTAAATGAGCTCCAATCGAATGTTCCAACACTAACCATAATCATTATCCCTACTAAAACAGGCATTGGGATTTGTATAACTAAATCCCCTAATGCTATGATAAGAAACATTAAAAAGATACCAGCGACAAAAGTAGATAACCTGCCACGGCCACCTGATTTAACGTTAATCATCGATTGTCCAATCATGGCACAACCCGCCATACCGCCAAAGAAACCTGTAATGAAATTAGCTAACCCTTGTCCACGGGCCTCTCGATTTTTATCGCTTTCTGTATTCGTCATATCATCTACAATTTGGGAAGTAAGAAGTGATTCAAGTAATCCTACAATTGCCATGGAAAGAGAATATGGAAAAATAATTTGTAGTGTTTCCCAACTGAAAGGTACATTTGGTATAAAAAAAGATGGAAGGGATTTAGTGATTGTACCAATGTCACCTACTGTCTTTGACTCAACACCACTAAATATAGCAACAGCAAAGTAACGAGCCATTAAATTTTTATTTTGAAGGCATGCTAGAGCATATGCTTCAATTTCAATCGGATATGGTAAAGCAATCCACATTGCTCGGATTGGAAAAAGCTAAACAACAAGGGAAAAGGATTGGGCGGCCAAAAAAATCCGATGACAACATCAAAATGGCCATTTCTATGTATCATGAAGGTTATAATTTGGTGGAAATTAAAAATGAAACCGGAATAAGTAAA
>JAAYHP010000005.1 GCA_012735355.1 Lysinibacillus sp.
ACTTGAGACAGTCCCATCTCTTTTGCTATTTCTTCTAACGTATGAATTATCACTTTTCCAAGACCAAATTTACGGTATTGTTTTAAAATACAAATCCTCTCTAATTTACCTAAGCCATCAACGGTTCTTATCCGCCCAGTACCGACAGGTTGCTGATTGTAATAAACTAATATGTGTTTACATTGTCCAGTTAGCGTATCATGTTCATCAAATTCATCTTCTAATGGTACGCCTTGTTCCTCAACAAATACTTCCTTTCTTATAGAAAATGCTGTCTTTAAATCATCATCTACTGTGATTATTTTTGCTTTCACTACTGCCATTCCTTTCTCGATGAATTCTATTTGTTCAAAATATAATTAAACAATATATACGAATATTGTTGCAAATACAACAAAAAGTTAATGGCTATACACAATAACAAAATTGTCATTTTTATTTACCAATAATTTCACAAACACTTTCATCTTATTTCACAAATGATTTGTAAATTAAAAGAGTAAGCAATCATTTAATAATCTCATATTATTTAGGAGGAAACGTAGCATGAAAAAGATTTTTAGTTTATTTGTATTACTTTTAATGTTAACTTTAGCCGCTTGTGGTCAATCAGAAGAAGCGACGAACAATGAGGAAGCTTCTTCACTTGAAACTCCAGAAGCTGAAGAAACAACTGCAGAAGAAAAAACAGATGCGGAAGAAGTGGCGACACCAGATCCTCGTCTTCAAGAACCTACAGAAGATACTGTTTGCGAAATGTGCAATATGAAGGTGTATGAGAAAGATCATGAACTTGGGAAATTTTCAGCTCAGGCCATTAAAGAAGATGGTTCAATTGCTTTTTATGATGATATAGGCTGCTTGCTAAATGCAGAGCTAGCATTCAATGAAACGAATGATAAATATGTACGAGACTTCAACACGTTAGAATGGGTACTTGTTGATGATGCAACAATTGTAAAAACTGATTTAAAAACGCCGATGAATTGGGGTTACGCATTCTTTAAAAACGAAGAAGATGCTAATCGTTTCATTGAAGAAAATGAAGGTTATTATATTCAGCAACTTGATACGGTAAAACAAGAAGCAAAAGAAAGACGGGAAGCTAAGTTGAAGAAACAAGCAGAACAACAGGGAAATGGACAAGGCATGGAAATGCATCACGGACATGGACATTAATTGAAACTGGCTAGGGGAGAAAAATCCTCTAGTCTTTTCCTCGTTTTGAAAGAAGGTGCTCAGTATGAGAATTGTTTACAGTTTAATATTTTCATTGCTCTTTGTATTCATCACAATTCCAGTATGTGCTACTACCGATTTGCAACAATTAATAGAAGATAGTGAGGAAGGAGCTACTTTACAACTTTCGTCAGGTACGTATGAAGGTAATTTTTCCATTAACAAATCAATAACAATCGTCGCCGATGAAGGTGTGATTTTTAAGCCGAAAGAGATCGATGAACCTATCATAACAATTATCGGGGCAAAGGATGTTTCCATTCAAGGATTACAATTTGTAACACAAGGAACAGGCGTAGAAATTAAAGATTCCGAGAAGGTTCAACTATCTGATATAACAATGACCAATGTTAATAGTGGTATTGGAATCTACCGATCAAAAAATATCGATATTCAAAATATTTCAGTGACAGGAAATGATCGTCATTATTCAAAAAAAGGAAACGGCATTGCTGCATTTAATAGTGCTAATCTTATTGTAAAAAATAATAAATTTTACAAAGTTCAAGATGGGATTTACATTGAAAACGTTAAAGGGGCGATAGTTGAAAATAACAAAGTGGAAGATAGTCGATATGGAACGCACTTTATGTATAGTGAGGACGTTCAAGCTGTTCGCAACGAATACGTAAAAAACGTAACCGGTTTAATGATTATGATGACAAAAAATGTGACTTTGGAGCAAAATGATGTGTCTTACCAAGATGGGTTTAATGGAACGGGCATCACTCTATATGAAGTGGAAAATATCGATATTAAAGACCATATCATTTCAGGAAACCGGGTCGCCATTTCGATTCAAAAAACGACAGGTGTCCACATTATAAATAATATTTTACAAATGAACCAAACAGCCGTTGAATCAATAAAATCCGATCATACGAACCTTGTAGAAAAAAACTATTTCGTTGGAAACTTAGTTAATGTGCGTTCAGATATGAATGGGATTGATTTAAAAGAAAATTACTACGATGACTATTCGGGAATTGATATTGACGAAGATGGGGTTGGAGAAGATTCCTATGTAGCATTGCAAAGCTTTGGTCAATGGATGGTTAGAAAACCGGTGTATCAATACTATGTAGAAGCGCCGAGCGTAGTGTTGTTAAATGAAATCGATAAACAAACGAATAAAGCTGCAAAACAATTATTAGTAGATGAAACCCCTAAAACAACTTTTGAAACGGAAAAAAATATTCAATTTGAAATACATTTATCGCAATTAATTGTAGGTTTGGTGCTAGTTATTGGATGTTTAGCAATATGGAGAAGGAGTGTTCTTTCATGAAATGGAAAACGTCAATTATTCTATTACTATCGATTCTTTTTTTAATTGGTTGTTCAGAGAAAACATATGAACCAAAAGCGATCAATGGGGAAACGGACATTTGTAAAGTGTGCAATATGAGCATCGCCCATGAAGATTATGCAGCTCAATTGATATTTACGAATGGTGATTACGAAGTGTTCGATGATTTAGGATGTTTAATGGAGTTTATGATGGAAACGGAAGAGTCTGAAATTGGGGCTGCCTTTATTAAAGACGCTGAAGAAGATCAGTGGCTTCATGTGAAAAACGCAACGTATATTTATTCAAAGGATTATTGGACTCCAATGAATTACGGAGTGCTTGCCTTTAGTTCAAAAGAAGCTGCGGAACAATATATGAAAGAACATGGTGAAGGTGAATTGTTGTCCTATGATCAGTTATTTGATTTTAATTGGGGGATACATCACTAATGCAAGGGAAACTAATTGTTTTAGAATGGAAACAAATGCTCCGCAGCCGTTGGTTACAACTTGTTGCCATTCTATTCATTTTTGTTTTTATTGCCATCGTGATGATTCAACAATTGGCTTTGCCGGATATTGATGGTTTTACGAGACAAACGGCATCTTTTTTAAATTTACTGCTGTTTTTATTACCTTTATTCACCCTTACCATTGGTAGTATGAGTGTTGCAGGAGATGTGGAGTCCGGCTGGTTTTCTTTATTGAAAACATATCCGATGAAGACATTTCAATACGTGTTAGGGAAGTTTGTTGCCCTTGTATTATCTTTTATTTTTATTGTTCTATTAGCTTTTGGAGTAGTGTTTACCTTTGGAGGTTTTTTCGGTGGCGTACATTTTCCATATGAGTTTTTAATCGTTGCTTTTTGTTTAATATTGATTTTCTCAAGCATCGCTATTTTACTAGGTAGCCTGGCGAAAAACCGATTGCATGCTTTGTCCCTATCCCTTGTAATATGGGCATTGTTGCTATTGCTTCTTTCATATGCGGTTATGGCTATTGGTACTATTGTTCCAGGACACGTACTACAAAAGTTAACGATTGGGATATTACATATTAACCCAGTAGATTGGTTAAGATTCGGATATTTTTTACTGTCGGGTCAAACGGCAGTACTTGGTCCAACCTATTTTGATTTAATAGAATTTTATCAATCCGTATTAGGGAAAATCATGTTTGTTGGTTTAACGGTGCTTTGGATGATCATTCCATTACTCCTTGCAACAATAAAATTAAAGAAATTTGGTGTTGAAAAATGATTGTAGAAGCGCGAAATTTACAGCAAATATATAAAAACAATCGAGGAATCCATGAAGCGAATTTCAAAATAAGAAAAGGGCGCATCGTAGCCCTTGCAGGTGGTAATGGGGCAGGAAAAAGTACGTTAATACGCATGTTAACGAAGCAAGAAAAGCCAAGTGGTGGTGAGCTGATTTGGCATCATGAAGAGTTCGTTCGATATATGCCAGATGATGTTGACTTTCCATCCACTTTAACAGCGGAAGAAGTGTTAGGCTTACTTGCATCTTTAAAAAAGGTAGGGAAAGATGAACAAGAAGATGTATTAAAGCGGGTTGGATTGTTTGAAGTGAAAAAGCAAAAAGTATCTTCCTATTCAAAGGGGATGCGACAACGATTAAATTTAGCTCAAAGTTTAATTGGGGGAGACGGCTTAATTATTATGGACGAGCCTACGAACGGACTGGATCCATATTGGATTGCCCAACTGAAAGAAATGATGGTGGAAGAACGAAATCGAGGAGCAACGGTATTGTTTTCTACCCATATGTTAGCTTTTGCACAAAACTTGGCGGATGATGTCATTATTTTGCTTGAAGGTAGAGTGTTAGCTGAAGGAGAGTTGCAAAAACTTTTAGTTGATTACCGTTGCAATGAACTAGAGGAATTATGGCTACAGAAAATTGGTTTATAACATGAAAATGCAATTTAAACAAAAAATTAGAAGAGGTTGGGACATATAGCTAATTTAATTAAGAATCAGTGAAGAAGCATAGTAAAAAAATGATATGCAATCGAAAATTGATTGGAGTGACGGGGCGACTCCAACGGGAACAGCCCGAAACTCGAGAC
>JAAYHP010000459.1 GCA_012735355.1 Lysinibacillus sp.
GGCAAAAGGCGCTACTGAACGGATTATCGAGATATTAGAATTAACAGATGAAGCAGGTCAAGAAGGTTTGGAAATGGATATTACGAATAAACCGTTAAGGCTTGTAAATGTGTCTTTCTCTTATAGAGATGAAGAGCCTGTCCTTCATAATATTTCTTTCGAAGCTCGACCGGGTGAAATGATTGCCTTTGTTGGACCAAGTGGTGGTGGAAAAACAACGTTGTTCAGCCTATTAGAGCGGTATTATGAACCAACCTCCGGAGAAATCTTTGTTGGAGACGTACGAATCCATGATTTATCGTTAAATTGCTGGCGGAAACAAATCGGGTATGTGTCCCAAGAAAGCGCGATGATGGCAGGGACGATTCGTGATAATTTAACATATGGTTTAGAAAATCCTGAAAACATTAGTGATAGAGAATTATGGAGAGTTGCAAAAATGGCTTACGCTGATGAATTTATAAAAAGTTTTCCAAAGGGTTTAGATACAGAAGTTGGTGAACGGGGTGTGAAATTGTCTGGAGGACAAAGACAGCGAATTAATATTGCCCGAGCATTTCTTAGGGATCCTAAAATTTTAATGTTGGATGAAGCGACCGCTAGTTTAGATAGCCAATCCGAGCAAGTCGTTCAAGAAGCTCTCGCAAGGCTTATGGAGGGACGTACTACATTGGTAATTGCTCATCGATTATCAACAATTGTGGATGCCGATAAAATTTTATTTATCGATAAGGGGAAAATTACTGGAACAGGTACTCATCGTGAGTTAGTAGAATCCCATTCGTTGTACCGTGAATTTGCAGAACAGCAGTTAACGTAGATAAAGAATTGCTAGATTTTATAATTATGTGGCGACTTTCGCTACCGTGTTCAGCACCCGGATAGATAAACTCTGTTCGGGTGTTTATGGAAAACTTATAGAGCATTTAATCATCTAATTTTTTGTTCAAAAACTGTTTTATTGTGTCGAAAGTATTTGATATATAAATATAGCAATCAATAGAAAGTCAAAACAAGTCAAATACAACGTTAAAGCTGTTATTAAAACTTTTAAAACTAAGTTTTCCGTCAATCGTGGTTTACATTTTTAATATGATAGCCTAAAGATTTGTCGAAAATAGTAACCGAAATCAATAATTATTTGAGTATATAAAAAATATCGCTAATAAACAAAATGCTGCTACGAAAATTAAATTTGTAAATAATAGCATTATTCCTATATCACTACCTCTTACATATGGATGGTAATATATTACATCAAAACCTTATTATACTTAATTTTTAAAATATCAACTAAATAATAAGCATTAATTTAATCATATAGAATTTTTTATAAAAAAATGTTATGAATGGTCGATATTTAGGAAAGTTATTGAATGGGTTCATGTTCAAAATAATACATTTACACATTGGAGGACATTTTTATGTGGAAAGAATTTAAGGAATTTGCTATGAAAGGAAACGTCGTTGATCTTGCTGTTGCGGTCGTAATTGGTGCCGCCTTTGGGAAGATCGTTTCTTCTTTAGTCGACAATATTATCATGCCATTAGTCGGTGTGTTAACAGGTGGAATCGATTTTACAAAATCGTTTATATGGCAAGTGGGAGATGCAACGGTCTCTTTTGGGGTATTTTTACAAAGTATTATTGACTTCATGATCATTGCTTTTGCCATTTTTATGTTTGTCAGAGTCTTAAACAAATTAACGAAAAAGAAAAAAGAAGAAGTTGTGGAAGATACTTCTCCAAAATTAGATACGAAAGAAGAGCTATTAATAGAAATTCGTGATTTATTAAAAGCGCAAAATAACAATAAATGATTTGGAAGCGAAGGATCGATTGAACTCATTCGCTTTTTCATTAGCTTGTCAAAGTCTTTATTTAAAAAGGCTTTTTTCATCAACTAAATTTTCTGAATTCATGTTAAAATAAATGAAATTTTAAATTGGAGGAACACATATGGACTTTATAACAATATTGTCATTTTTAAGCGCAGCAATTATTCTTACGATTATGCCCGGCCCCGATAATATGTTCACATTAGCCCAGAGCATTGCAAAAGGCAAAAAAGCTGGGATATATACAACACTAGGTCTTTGCACCGGCTTACTTTTCCACATAACAGCAACAACGGTTGGTCTTGCAGCGATTGTGTACCATTCCGCTATCGCCTTCAATATCATTAAATATGCGGGAGCTGCCTACTTATTATATTTAGCATACAAATCCTTTACGGATAAAAGTTCAAGTATTAACTTAGGTATCATCGATTCATTAGACTACAAATCTTTATATAAAAAAGGAATCATTATGAATCTATTAAATCCGAAAGTTTCGCTATTTTTCCTGGCATTTTTCCCCCAATTTATTCATTACGAAAGCGGATATGTTTCCCTGCAAATGCTCTTTTTAGGGATTCTATTTTTGATTCAAACGATTATTATTTTAGGCCTTTTAAGCATCTTTGCTGGAAAAGTAGGAGAATTCCTACGTCAAAATAAAAGCATTTCGAAAAAAATTAACCATATTCAAGGTTCACTATTCACATTCATTGGACTTAAAATTGCATTTACGGAGAAATAGCATCTTCCTCGCTATTTATTATGTTGAATCTTTTTTAACAATCAGAGTTTACTAACTTTATTTTATAAAAATATTGTATTATTGGTAATAATTACAATATAATTAGGAGGGACTCTGATGAAAACAATTGGCTTAATTGGTGGAATGAGCTGGGAATCTTCAGTTGAATATTATCGTTTGATTAACGAAGAAGTGAGGAATAGATTAGGCGGTCTACATTCTGCTAAATGTATATTATATAGTGTCGACTTTGAAGAAATCGAACGTTTTCAAGCAGACGGCGAATGGGATAAAGCTGGTGAACTTCTAGGAGATGTGGCTTATTCTCTTGAAAAAGCTGGAGCAGATTTTATTGTTATCTGTACAAATACGATGCATAAAGTGATTCAGTCTATTGAAGAAAAGATTTCGATTCCTATTTTACATATTGCAGATGCAACAGCAGGTCAAATAAAACAAGCAAACATTGACACTGTAGGACTATTAGGCACTAAATACACGATGGAACAAAATTTTTATAAAGAACGCATACAGTCAAGGGGCATCAAAGTTTTGATACCGAGTGATAGCGAACGGGAATTGGTCAATAAGATTATATATGAAGAATTATGTCTAGGTTCTATTAAACAATCATCAAAAGAGTATTATAAGCAAGTCATACGAAACTTAATGAATCAAGGTGCTGAAGGAATTATATTAGGTTGTACGGAAATTGGATTATTAGTAAAACAAGAGGATTCAGATGTTCCTTTGTTTGATACAACAAAAATCCATGCCATTGAAGCTGTGAATAAAGCTTTAGAATAATTTTATAATGTCGCTTTTCAATCAAATCAAACAATAATGGACATCGGAAGAACTGCCGCTGTCCATTTTTCTTTATTATCATTCCGTTCCAAATCCTTTTCCAAACTTTATTGAATGTATCTCGCCACATGATGCCCAGTTTTCCCTTTCGTATTCATCAAAAATAACCGTTACCCATTCTTCTTTTACTTGTAATGTTTTAACAGCTTCTTTCGTAATTGCTTCGACAAACTGCTGTTTTTGTTCAACCGGTCTACCTTTTGCTAGTTTTACAGTTATGATAGGCATGTATATTTCCTCCTTATTTATTTTAAATAGTTTTTTTAATAAGGAACTCATTTTTGTTACGCAGCTTTCTTTTTCCGTTCACTGAGTAGCATCATACTCAACAAAATAACAAAATAAATAACTAACCCCATAAAAGTATAATAATATAAACTATGGTGATTTTCAATAAACCCAACAACAGGTACGTTTAACAAAAACAATAATGGGAACCCGAACATAATCGCTGTAGCACATCCCATCACTAACTTATCCGTTGTATTTGATCTGAATTCAGGATCTACTGCCTTCACCAATGCCATTCCTGTCGAAATCGTTCCCGTTAA
>JAAYHP010000460.1 GCA_012735355.1 Lysinibacillus sp.
ATGTATTGCTTTTAAAATAGTTTTCATACAAAATAAAAAATGTTAAATTGTTATATAACAATAAAGACAAAATTCGACAAATAAAATTTTGTCGTGAACAAGAGTACTAAAAAGGGGGATATAATTTGATTTCATCAACTTGGAATAAGTTATGGGACATGCACGATCAAGTGAAAGAAATGTTCCGTTACATCGTGAAACCAGATGTATCTAAACTTGCAAAGGTTAATAAAAATGATTCAGCGAAAGAAAAAAATAATAAGCAAAATGATGGTGGGGGAAGTGGAAGACGGAGTTATACAACAGCTCAATTAATTGGCTTAATTTTAGGTCCGCTATTATTTGTATTCATTTTATTATTCTTTAATCCTAGTGATCTTTCTCCAGAAGCTAAAGGGGTATTAGCAAGTACAGCATGGATTGCCACTTGGTGGATTACAGAAGCGATTCCAATTCCAGCCGCTTCACTTTTACCACTTATTTTATTCCCATTAACCGGAAGTTCCACGATGAAAACTACGGCTGCTGCCTATGGTGATGAAACGATTTTCTTATTTATGGGTGGTTTCATTATTGCTCTGGCAATGGAAAAATGGAATTTACATAAACGAATTGCTTTGTCCATTATTTCAGCAGTGGGTACAAATATGGATCGCATCGTATTAGGGTTTATGATTGCTACTGGATTCCTTTCCATGTGGATTTCCAACACAGCAACTGCCATGATGATGATTCCAATTGGACTTGCAATTATTAAACAAGTAACAGATGCATTAAAAGATGATCCGAAAGTTAGCACAGCTCCACAAAACTTAAACTTTGGTAAATCGTTAATGCTTGGTATTGCCTATGCAGCTTCCCTTGGAGGAGTAGGTACATTAATCGGTACACCGCCAAATACGATTTTAGCAGGTGCGGTTGATAAAATGTTTGGTATTAAAATTTCCTTTGCAGAATGGATGTTATTCGGAGTTCCATTTGCATGGATATTTATCTTCTTTACATGGTTCTATTTAGTGAAGTTTGCATATCCATCTGAAATAAAAACGTTGCCAGGTGGACGTGCGGTAATTGATAATGAGAAAAAGGTATTAGGAAAGGCTTCTACTGAAGATAAATGGGTATTAGTCATCTTAACATTGGCAGCTTTATCTTGGATTACTCGTACGTTTATTTTAGAAAAAATCAATGAAAATATAACTGATGGCATGATTGCAGTTATTTTCGCAATTATATTATTTATTATTCCGTCTGCAAATCGTAAAGGAGATCGATTAATGGATTGGAAAACTGCGGTTCAATTACCGTGGGGTATCCTACTATTATTTGGTGGTGGTCTTGCCATTGCAGCAGGTTTCGTATCGACAGGTTTATCTGAATGGATCGGAACACAATTAATGGGTCTACAAGGTCTAAACTTATTATTATTAATTTTCTTAGTGTGTGCGTTAGTACTTGCATTAACGGAAATTACATCCAACACTGCAACAGCATCAATGATGTTCCCAATTATGGCGTCATTCGCAATTGCTTTAGGAGTTCATCCATATACGTTAATGATCGCTGCTGGGGTATCTGCATCATGTGCTTTCATGTTACCAGTTGCAACACCTCCGAATGCTGCGGTGTTCGGTTCTGGCTATTTAAAAATAACAGATATGATGAGAGCTGGATTTGCGCTTAACGTGTTTGCAGTACTCTTAATTACATTATTGATTTATTTTTGGCTTCCATTTGTTTGGGGAATCGATTTATATTCTGTGCCGGAAATATTCAAACAATAAAATAATAGAAAGAGCCAGGTATCTTCACGGTACCTGGCTCCTTTTTTACATTTTTACTGCTACACGTTTTGTAAGTACTCTTATTATAGATATACTTATGGTGATTATTATTATAATTCCAAGTAACGCAACGTTTGGGGAAAGGTTATTTAAAATTGAAAAATATTGTAGGACTGGTAAATCTAAAGTAATCCTTAATAATGAATTCGTTAAAATTTTTAAGAACACTGCAAAGACAATTGTAAGTAGTCCGTTGATTGTACCGAATCGATAGAAACTAGCACCGATTAACCATCCTACCATATAAGCGGTAAATAGATTGATGATATACAAAGCGATAGATAGTAGCCAGTTAATTTCAAATTCTATTTGAGGAGATATGATAAAAGACATAATAATGTCAGCTACAAAATTGCCTTCCATATCCAAATCGTTTAAATTCTGTACTTGATAGAACGAAATGTTCAATATATTGAGTAGTAGTTTTTCAATTAAAGCAATGATGGACGCTACTAAGGGAATCATTATGGATAAAATGAAAGATGCAACTACTGCCCCTTTAAAATAGTCCTTTCTTGTTACTCCATTTCCAACAAAATAGGGAAGGAAGTAGATGGCGAATATACCGATAATGAACATATATAAATGGCCTGCAAAAAATACGGAATTAAAAAATCCGGTAACTTCTTTTCCATTTAGGAATCCCTTGATGAAAATGTTTACTACTCTAATTAAAAGATAAATTCCTATGAAAAAGGCGGTCCAAATACTTTGAACTAAAAACATATCGACAGCTACTTTTGAAGCGATAGATTGTTGCTTCATATTAATTGTCCTCCTCTGTTAAATGAATGAAT
>JAAYHP010000461.1 GCA_012735355.1 Lysinibacillus sp.
CTGTTGAATCGTTATATATAAACCGAGTAATCGGTCCGTTGTCATTTTTTTATTTCGGATGTCGTCTAAATGCTGTTTTTGTATGATGCCATCCTTCACCGCTTGCTCAATCATTTGTTCCGCAGCAGTGTACATCGTTGGTGATTTCGGGTCCCACACGTCTGATTCCCCCTTTTCAACATCCTTTTCATCGATAATGAGTTGTACTTTTAACTTGCTTGTTGTCGGAACAATAACAGTACCTTCTAGCTTATATCCCTTTGGCATTGTCCAAGTAGCTGTAACTTCAAAGTGGGGGCGATCAATACTTCCTTTCCAATCCCCACCCCACGTAATCCCAAGTTTACGAGCAATGGTGCCTACTTTATTTAGAGTAGCAACATCATAAAGCGGCTTTGGTGGTGCTACCGCGATGTCCCAAGCTAAGCGGCTTGTATGTCGGCTATTAAGCGTCCAAGTTACGATGTTACCTGGGCGAGTACGCCCTTGTTCATAGAGATATTTTTGGCGTTCTTGGCTACGATAAGTTTCGGTAATAAAAATATCATGAATCCCTGCTTTATAGCACTCTTGAAATAGTAACCTGCAGGCTGTTTGTGCGACTGGCAATAATTCTGCCAGGTCACGACAAGTGGATTTAACGTCCATTTTACTTCACTCTCTCTTTATCTACTGAAGCTTCGGCTAGGATGTATACTGCAATAGATCCGAATGCAGTTATAACTGCTGTCACTTGAGCAATTTCATTTTCTCCTAAATTAAAAGCTAATAGTAAAGAGGAGATAAACCCAGCTAGCAATGCCCAAAACTTACGACTTGATAACTTTCGCTTCCAATTGATTTTCATACGATATCATCCTCCCTCGCGTTATTTCCGATTTTCTTTATGTTTTCATTTTTTGCTTTCCAATAATAAAAGGAGGTGCCTGCAGTTATCTCCGCAAACCCTCCTGTTAAAATGATAGATATTAATGATACATCGCCCGTATAGCCTTCAATTACCATTTTATAAGTGAGCCAACAAGCGTAGAAAATCATGGCCATCCCGCTTAACCAAGCGATAATAAGGATTTTCTTACTAAATTCCATTGGTTTCTTTTTGGATTTTTCGAATACTATTTTCATAGTATCACCCACCATTTAATTTGATTAAAGCAAATACTAATCCAATAATACCGCCTATAATTCCAGTGATAATGGCCCCTGTAATTGTCCTACGTAGCCAACGTGTATCGTCTTTAATTTCCATTATGTTTTTTTCTACACGATCAATATTACTTTCTGCTACGGCTAAACGTACCTTAACATCATCCATTTCATTTTCGAGCTTATCTACACGCTTTTCCATATCATCACCTTACTTAACAAATAAAAATAGCACCGCTCGGCACGGTGCATTGCTGGATCATGATGCAAAATAAAAAGCACCCTAGGGTGAGAGTGCTTGATTTTTAATCATTTATAAAGATAAATAACGCATGTAATATTACATTCACGAATACTAAACCCCATACAAAATTCCAAGCGTCTTCATTTACCGCATATCCAATCAAAGCAGTTAAAATGAGATTAATTGCAGCATAACCTATTGTAATAATCTTCTGTTTCTTCTTCTTTGGTGAGTTTTTTTCTATTTCATTCCTGAATGCGTCTAAGAATTTGTCTGTTTCATTATCAATATGTCCATTTTTATCTAACACACTTAACATTTTAGGTATTTCAGACTTGCTAACATTACTGGATTCGAGTTCTTGCTCTGTTTCAGCGATAATATGTTTTCTGATAATTTCCCTAAAGTTAGTCAAGTTTATTCAACTCTTCTTTAGCTATAGCAGCTAAATTTTTAGCAGACTTTTTAATATGAGACATTAAATAATCACCTAAATCACGAACCATATTATCTGAAACATTATTTAACCCTTTACTACGCAAAAACTCTTGAATCTCTTCGTCTAAGTGCAACTTAGAAATACTTACATTTTGAGCATCCATGTATTTAGGATTTTGTTTTTCGTAAGGTTTTAGTGGTTCTGATTCTAATTTAAATAAACCTAATTGGCATATTTTAATCCCTGGCACTAATCTTATAGGAACAGTTGTTGTGTTTACAGCTAATAAACTAATCTTTCCTCTGTATCCTGGATTCAAATAATGCGCTGGACTAATTAATAATCCAAGCGATTTCACGCTATATCGCTCGTAAATTCTTCCGGTCATGTTAGATGGTATTTTTAAAAACTCGTTTGTTTGGATTAAAACGGATTTTGTCGGTTCAATTACAAAGTCATCTGTTTCTAAATTAATCATCTTATAATGTTGATCGGATATTTCCATCCCAAGCGTAATAGGTTCATCGGAAGAATACTGCTTAGCAATAGGACTCAAAGTCAAATTGATTGTAGCACCTTCGCAGTATTCCTGATTAAATGGAGAAATCAATTCAGATTCTTGAGCTAGTTTTAACAATTCTCTATCGCTAAGCATCATCTTCCTCACCTTTCCTCCGAGCCATTTTTATATTTTTACAATACAATAATCTCGAAAAAATTCAAGTGAACATGCATTCTTTTTTAAAAAAGTCATAAAAATAACGCCTTATTTACGTGATGTTTTTGTATAAATTTGATATTTTTATCAATCTGTAGTTATGTCACACTTTGTGACATTTGTGTCGCATAATTTCCCAAAGATTTATTAAGCGGCTTGAATAACTCCACGTTTGATAAGTTCTTTACGAACATCTTCACGTAAGAAAGTTGGTACTGCGACTTCCCCTTCGTTTGGATTTTCCAATACTCGTAAACCTAATTCAACTAAATCTGCATATAAAATTACCATTTTACAACACTCCTTTTAATGTTAATGTTTCTATTAACTCCGCTAACGCTAATTGATTGCTCACTTTATCTAATTCTTGCTTTTCGATTGTTTCTGCTAAAGCTAATTGTAATATCGTTTTTTCTTGTTCCAACGTTGCAACCTGTTCACTTAACGGTGCTTGATAAACAGGTTCTTGTGGTTCCGTTTCATTCGGGTCAGGATAACTAAACTCAAGTGTTTTAGTTTCTACATTAACACGATAACCGTTACATTCTGCAAAGTCTTGTGCATATTGACCATATTCTAATTCAATTACATCGAATGTGTCGCGATTTCGTTCCGACAATGCCGTATATCTTCCTATATCTTCTTCGATTGTAGTTTCTTTTACATACCCCAAGCGTTCGGGAATGGAAACAATAACATCTCCGCTAATTACATCGAAATAAATTTTTCTTCCAATTTCATTTATCAAGTTTAACACTTCTATTCAAACAAAATTATACTCGTTACTTTATCAGGCAATGATGTTCCGACTATAGTCCTATTAGTAGATGAATATAATATTTCTGTAGGATGAACGAATGGAGACTTGTTCCCTCGAAAAGAACTTTCATAAGTTACAATTGCGTATCTCGGTGTGAATCCCAATCCTTCTATTACC
>JAAYHP010000462.1 GCA_012735355.1 Lysinibacillus sp.
TCTTCACTGATTCTTAATTAAATTAGCTATATGTCCCAACCTCTTTGAAATAATACTTGGTATAAAGTTCATCTAATTTAATTATATTAATTAAAAAAAATCGTCAATGTTATTTCCGTCTTTGTTGAATCGTGATATATAAGCCTAGTAAACGGTCTGTGGTCATTCGTTTATTTCTGATGTCATCTAAATGTTGCTTTTGGATGATGTCATCCTTCACTGCTTGCTCAATCATTTGTTCAGCCGCTGTGTACATCGTTGGTGATTTCAGGTCCCACACATTAAATTCCTCCTGTATTTGATAAGCTAAAACTGAGCCACCATCGCAATTGAAAAGTGAGCCACTTTATATGAAAATAATCCTAACTTTATAGAGTTAGGAGCGTATAGAGGTGATTTCATTGGAAAAGAAACAGAAAGTGTTAATTGGCTTTCATCAAGAAAATAAAAGTCAACGTCAAATTGCGAAGGAGCTTGGGATTTCTAGAAATACTGTTAAAAAGTACATTCAAGAGGATCTTGAAAAAAGAAAGCAAGATATTCGAGAGTTACCTGTTACAGATAACTATGTAACGCCTCCGTCGTATAAAAAACGAAAAGGAAATAAACGTGCTTTAACACAGACGGTGATGAAACGTATTCGAAAAATGTTAAAAGAAAACGAATACAAACGACAACATCAAATGCACAAGCAACAACTAAAAATAATTGATATTCATGAAAAGTTACTAGATGAAGGTTTTAAAATTAGTTACACCACTGTTAGAAATTTTGTAAATAGTGAGGTAAAACGTCTACAAGAAGTCTATATTCGTCAAAAGGCAACTGCTGGTCATGAGATTGAATTTGACTGGGGAGAAGTTAAGTTAACGATTAATCAAACACGTCGTTCTTTTTCAATGGCGGTCTTTACCCTCCCTTATAGTAATGATCGATTTGCATTGTTATATGAATCTGAAACAATGGTTTGCGTACAAGATGCACATGTAAAATGTATTAACTACTTAGGCTTTGTACCAGAGGTATTTACTTACGATAATATGCGAACAGTGGTAAAGCGATTTATCGGAACTGAACGTGAGATTACGGATGGGATGAAGAATTTATCGATGCATTATCACTTTAAAATTCGATTATGTGAGCCACGTAAAGGTAATCAAAAGGGGCATGTGGAGCGAAGTGTAGAGTATATTCGCCGTAAAGCATTTGCCCATCGAGATACATTTGCGAGTTTAGAAGAAGCCCAAACTTATCTTACAGAAATCGTCATGAAATTAAATTTACGTCCTCATTATAAGAAAAAGAAAACACATCATGAATTAATGTTAGAAGAACGTGTAACTAAAGCAACAAGTGCAGATATTATCCCATTTGATGCATCTGAATTACATGAGTTTAGGGTAGACAAATACAGCACGATTACCTTCAGACAAAATCATTATTCTGTACCAGAGGGACATGTTGGAGAATGGGTAAAAGTGAAAGTAAGTGCAGAAAAATTAATGATTTTCAGTAATGATGCATGTATCGCAACCCACAAACGTTGTTGGCAGAGCCACCAGTGGATTATGGATATCTATCATTATTTACACACCTTTAAAAAGAAAAAAGGTGCATTAGCTCAAAGTGAATGTTTGAGTCAAGCACCAACAAAAATAAAAAATATCTACAATGACTATTATATTGGAAATGAACGAGATTTTCTAGAGTTACTTATCTATTTAAAAGAGCATAGCAATTTAGAAAAGGTCTTAGCGGCAATTGAACAACTTCAGAAGAACCATACGGTTCAAATAACAACAGAGAAGATTATTTTCTTAGCCAATCAAGCAGAACCTATTCATAAAACTGTGCAGTCCAAAAATGAGGTCACCACCCAATCTCTTGAAAACCTTTCAGCCATAACGGCTTTATTTGAGATGAAAAAGACAGGGGTGCTTCATTAATGGATAAGCGACAAGAAATGATTGAGATGTGTAAAGAACTGCGATTGCCAAGCATTCGCTCATTTATTCAAGAAGATGATATGTGGAAACAACATCAGACAGCAGAGGATTTTTTATATCACGCACTCGTGCAAGAAATGCAGGATCGAGAAGTACGAGCAAAAGCAAATCGGATCCGTTTAGCAAATTTTCCAGAAAAGAAATTATTAACTGAATTAGAGACTGAGAGATTACCGCAAAATGCGGCCTCTCGCCTCCCACATTTAAAAAAATTAGATTTTATTCAAGAAAAACAAAACGTCTTATTAATTGGATCGCCAGGTACAGGTAAAACTCATATTGCGATTGGTTTAGGTATTGAAGCCTGTTTAGCAGGGTATAAGGTATATTTCACCACAGTTTCGTCCCTAGTCAATCAATTAAAGGAAAGCCGTTCTGAAAGAACATTACGTTCTTTTGAATTGAAGTTTGAAAAGTATGATTTAGTAATCATCGATGAACTTGGTTATATTTCTTTTGATAAAGAAGGTGCGGAATTATTATTTACTCACCTTTCACTAAGGGCAGGACGAGCATCAACCATTATAACGAGTAATTTATCATTTGATCGCTGGGAAGAAGTCTTTCATGATCCAGTGTTAACAGCAGCTTTAACAGACCGACTAACACATAGAGCTTATATGGTAGATATGGTGGGTCCATCTTATCGAATATTAGATACAAAAGAATGGATGGAAAATAGTCAGGTTTAGTGGCTCAATTTTTAATTAATAAATGGCTCAAATTTAACTTGCGAAATACATATTAAAAAATGCTTTAGATATGTTGCCACCAAAAGCGTTGCGCTATAAACCAGCAGCAATTGTGGCTAATGGCGGCACATTCCAACACCATTTAGTTGTGGAAAATCAATTCAGACCGATTTTAGATTATTTCCGCTGTTTAGTCACTCCAAACTATGTATATACTCATACATCCCATTTTGGTGAAAATGATCAAATTATCGATCAGGATATTCATGAGCGTTTACGTGAATTAGCTCGCGTTTTCGTTCAATATTGCAAAATGAGCGAAACGCTAACGAAAGAGCCGATTGATAAACACTAATTTTTCTAAATTTGAAAATAGAAAGACTTTAATTGAAAACACCTGTAATTCTTTGTGAATAAGATTTACAGGTGTTTTTATTTATTCAATTCATCACTAATTTTTATCCTTTTAGTGTGTAAAGAGCATAAATCGTTTTCATAAATTTACGGTTAGCAAGTATGTGAATTGGATATTCTAAAATATATACTGCTTCATACTATAGAAGATTGGAGATTATACCAATGTCTTCAAAAGTAAATCTTTCATGGATTGCCAGTCAATTTGAAGATAAGAATGATTTGATACAAAAGAAGTTAGAGTTAGATCATAAACAAATTACAGTATTATTTATTAAATCGCTAATTGACCAAGAATTATATCAAAAATACATTATTAATCCATTTTTTGAATTGCCGACACAAGAACAATTTAACCTTTACTTATTTGCATTACCTCAATTTCAAGAAGTCCCTTCAAAAGAAAAAGCACTTTATTTTGTGATGGAAGGGAATGTACTTATTGAAATTCAAGACAATTTATATTCCCTTGATTTCAATTTAACAAAAAATAGTGATGTCAATTCTACTTCTGTTGAAACAACCATCCACGGTTCTGAATTGGCATTAAGTGATAACTTGATGACCAATATTAATGTGATACGTTCTTCGTATCATCAACCGTCTTTAATGATTGAATATTTCGAAAAAGGTGAAGTAAATAAGCCAAAAATGGCGCTAATTTATGATGATAAAAAAGTAAAACGAAAGGCATTGGAAAGTATCAGGGAAAAATTAGAGAAAATTGATATGCAAGTCATTACAGAGGCACCTCAATTCAATACTTTATTAAATGATCAACGGTATTCCTTATTTCCTAAAATGTTACTAACAGAACGACCAGACCGAATTGTTTACAACCTTGCTGGTGGGAAAGTGATATTGTTGGTAGACGGTAGCCCTCAATCAATGATTGCGCCTGTCGTATTTTTCGATTTTATGACAACCATGGAAGATAATTACCACACATTAGCGATTTCATATTATTTAAAATTGCTGCGTTATATTGGTATATTCGTATGTATTTTACTTCCAGGAATTTATATAGGCGCTGTGTCCTTTTCACCAGAGGTATTTCGAACAGAATTAATGTTGACCATCGCAGGAAGCAGAATGGGAGTTCCATTTACTTCCTTTGTAGAAGTATTATTTATGCTTTTTTTTATGGAACTGTTACTCGAGGCGAGTATTCGACTTCCGAAGGCGATTAGTGCAACGGCAGCAACGGTTGGAGGTCTTATTTTAGGAACAGCTGTAACGGAAGCGGCCCTTGCTTCTAATATCATGGTCATTATCGTATCGGCAGTTGCAATCTCGACCTTCGTCATTCCTGTTAATGAAATGGCGTTTGCAATACGCATCGTACGATTAATTTTAATTGTGATTGCGAGTATTTTTGGATTAGCTGGCCTCACATTAGGTTTTTTATGTTTCATTATGTATCTAGTAAATTTGACAAGCTTTGGGGAACCGTATTTAAGGTTTTATAACTACCGAAAAGGTAATCAGGATTCGGAGGGACAGGCTTGAGTCGATTTTATTATTATTTAGTCATGATTAATATGATTGCAAATATTATTTCAGCTGTTCCTACCATTCTTTTGCGGTATCGAAACGATGGAGCTGTATTGTCTTTAATTGTCGGTATCATATTAGGGCTAGTAATTGTGATTGTTTATACGAAATTTTTTAATGCCTTCCCAGGGAAGACATTTCCGGAACTGTTGGTACAAACGACATCTAAATGGTTTTACTATCCATTATTATTTTTTATGGCGGTTATGTGGTTTATTGCAGGGATAAGCACATTAATTACTTACTCTTTTTTGCTTATACGGTATTTAACTCCTGATATACCAATTATGCTTATTGGGTTAACCTTAATTTTATCTATTATATTTGGATGTTTTATGAAAACCGATCGAGTGTTATACACCATCGAAATCGTTTTTGTAATTAATTTTCCTATCATTATTTTTATTATTATCAAAGCATATACAAGCAAAAATTTAAATTGGGATTTTTTTAGGGAAGCAATGTTACATGTTGTGCAAGCACCCAATATACATGCAGTTTCTTCAAGTATATTTTTATTTCTTGGCGTAGTGAATCTCGTGATTTTTAACCGTTTCTTTACCCAAAAACAAAACTTTGGTTTAAAACAAATCATTGTACTTGTTTTTATCGCCATTGCAACCACTTTTACGACTTATTTTATACCAATCGGTTTTCATGGTTCGGAGACAGTTGGTGAGCTTATTTATCCATGGATTGCTACGAGCGACTCCATGAGAATGAGATATTTTGTAATAGAACGTCTAGTATATGTTTTTTTACTTCTTTATTTATCAATGGCTTTTTTAAGTATCTTGATTCACTGGCATGTAGCGGTCGAGTTATTCAAGTATATTTTCAAATTAGAAAAAATGAAATTTAAAGGAATAAATATCGGTTATATCATTTTGATTGTCTTTTTCACCGTTAGTTCTCTCTATATAATCGTATCATTAACAGAGTATCAGTTGTTTCAATACTCCAAATACTTCTTCAACATAGCTGTTGTCAATTTCTTTGCTATGATTTTTTTATTTATCTATATCATTAGGAGGATGAAAGGTGCTAATAAAAAAGCGAATGAAAGTTAAATTATTCATCCTAATAACGATTCCATTCCTAGTCGTCCTCACAGGTTGCGGAGAATTCAAAGATATAGATAAAATGGTGTTTGTTTCGATGTTTGGGATTGATGAGACCGATGATCCTGAAAAACCATACAAAATCATCTTAAAGCTTTATGTTCCAACGAGTTCGTTTAGACAAAATCCAACGCCTGAGTACACATATCTTTCAAAAAACGGTAAGACGTTGGCAGAAACGATTTCGATATTGGAATCTCATTTAGATAAAGAATTGGATTTTGGCCACTCGAGGCTAATTGTGGTTGGGGAGAA
>JAAYHP010000463.1 GCA_012735355.1 Lysinibacillus sp.
ACTTTAAAATAACGATTTCATTTATTATGAAATAAACATCATTCGCTGACTAGAAAACTAGAGGCGTATTAATGGGACAGAATTCGTCTTTGTCCTATTAATACGCCTTTTTTCATGGGAGGGAGAAAATTCAATGCTCACTTATAACACATGGCAAGATTCATTCATCGATTTTGAAGTGGATGAAACATATAAAGGAGCACTCAATGTTTTACATTGGGCTTATGAACATTACGGTGATGAAGTTGTATATGCATGCAGCTTCGGAATTGAAGGGATTGTATTAATTGATCTCATATCAAAGGTAAAGCCGGATGCGAAAATCGTCTTTTTAGATACAGACGTTCATTTTCAAGAAACGTATGAAACGATTGAACGGGTAAAAGAAAAATACCCACAACTAAACATTGAATTAAAAAAACCGACGCTTACTTTAGAAGAACAAGCAAGACAATTTGGTGATGGATTATGGAAAAGAGATCCGAATAAATGTTGTGAAATACGAAAAATCATTCCATTAAATGAAACTTTGACAGGAGCGAAAGCATGGATTTCTGGTTTGCGGAGGGAACAATCTGAAACGAGAAGACATGTGGAATTTATTAATAAGGATAAAAAATTCCAGTCTATAAAAATTTGTCCCCTCATTTATTGGACATGGAAAGATGTATGGCGTTACGTAAGCAAACATGAATTAACTTATAATCCATTGCACGACAAAGGTTATCCGAGCATCGGTTGCGCCCACTGTACAAAACCTGCTTTTACAATGGAAGACTTACGTTCAGGACGATGGGCAGGACTCGGTAAAACAGAATGTGGATTACATGTAGATTAGGAGGATAAAACAATGACAATTCAACCCCATGGTGGCCAATTAATTGAAAGGTATAATCCGAATGAACGTTACGAACATATTGAAAAAGCAATTCAATTGGATGGGATTTCCTTAAGTGATCTTGAATTAATCGGTATTGGCGCATATAGCCCACTGGAAGGATTTTTAAGTAAAGAAGATTATAACAACGTCGTAGCAAACATGCGTTTATCTTCGGGAATTGTTTGGAGTATTCCTATTACCCTTCCTGTTACAGAAGAGATTGCTAGTACATTAAATATTGGTGACAAAGCAAAATTAGTTTATGAAGGCGAAGTATACGGAATCATTGAAATAAACGATATTTACACGCCAGATAAATTCATTGAAGCGCGAAATGTTTATGGAACAGACGACTTAAACCATCCAGGAGTGAAAAAACTTTTTGAACGCCCCAATACGTATGTCGGTGGAAAAACAACTTTAATTAAGAAAACGGAAAAATTATACCCTACTTACACATTTGAGCCAAAAGAAACTCGCACCTTATTTGAAGAAAAAGGTTGGAAAACTGTCGTTGGATTCCAAACGAGAAACCCGGTACATCGGGCTCACGAATATATTCAAAAGAGCGCATTAGAAATAGTTGATGGGTTATTTTTAAATCCATTAGTTGGCGAAACAAAATCCGATGATATTCCAGCTCATATACGAATGGAAAGTTATGAAGTGTTGCTAGAAAAATATTATCCAAAAGAGCGGGTACAGCTTGGCGTTTTCCTTGCTGCCATGCGCTATGCAGGTCCACGGGAAGCAATCTTCCACGCCATCGTCCGGAAAAATTACGGATGCACTCACTTTATCGTTGGGCGTGATCATGCGGGGGTTGGAGATTATTACGGCACATACGATGCCCAAAAGATTTTCGATCAATTTTCCCCTGAAGAAATCGGCATTACGCCGCTTAAATTTGAACATAGTTTCTATTGCACTTCCTGCGAAGGGATGGCGACGACAAAAACGTGCCCTCACAATGCGTCTTCCCGCATTATTTTATCCGGAACGAAAGTGCGCGAGATGCTGCGGAATGGAGAAATCCCTCCGAGCACCTTCAGCCGAAAAGAAGTAGTAGAAGTATTAATACGCGGGCTTCGTGAAAAAATTCATGCATAAGGAGTTGGAACAATGAGTTCAAATATCGTATGGCACGAAACATCCATTAGTAAATCGGACAGACGAAATAGGAATAATCACCACAGCTTTATTTTATGGTTCACAGGACTATCTGCATCAGGTAAGTCTTCCATTGCCAATTCTTTAGCAAAGGAATTGTTTGACCGGGGAAATCAAATTTTCGTATTAGACGGAGACAATGTTCGCCACGGTTTAAATAAAGATTTAGGATTCGATGAACAGTCAAGAAAAGAAAATATTCGACGCATCGGAGAAGTTTCGAAGCTTTTCGTTGAGAGTGGACAAATTGTGCTAACCGCTTTCATTTCACCTTATAAAGAAGATCGAAAGTTAGTAAGGGACCTTGTTGAAGTTGATGAATTTATTGAAGTATATGTGAAATGCTCCATTGAAGAATGTGAACGCCGCGATCCGAAAGGGTTGTATAAAAAAGCACGGAACGATGAAATTAAAAACTTTACAGGCATTAGC
>JAAYHP010000464.1 GCA_012735355.1 Lysinibacillus sp.
AAGAGTTCGTTATCATTATGCTTGACACAAATTTAGATGAAGCCTATAACATTTCTGAGCGAGTGCGAAAATCTATTGAGAAACATGAGTTTCCAACGGTTGGGAATATTACAGTAAGCTTTGGATTAGCTGAAAAATTAAGATTTGAGGAATTTTATCATTGGTACAATCGGGTAGATGAAGCCCTTTATGAAGCGAAAGAAAGTGGAAGAAACCGTACCGTAGTTTCAAAAGAAAATAAAATAATACAAGATGATATAGAACAAATTATTTCTACCGATTGGAAGAGCGGCCATTTCCATATAGACAAGCAACATAAAATGCTTATGGAAGAAGCGAATCAATTAATGATTATATACCATGCAAAAGATGTGAATCCAAAACAATATATGAAGCAGCTTGATTATGTATTGGAATTAATTGCTACCCATTTTAAAGATGAGGAAAGAATCATTAAAGAATTAGGTTATCCAAATGCAGATGAACATAAAAAAATACACGATTATTTACTGAATAAAGCATATGACTTAAAAGAAAGCTGCCTAAAGGGCGATATGGAATATTCAACTTTATTTTCCTTTATTGTAGATGAAGTGATTGTAAAACATTCTTTAATAACAGATAAAGAGTATTTTGAATATACAAGAAAAGGAGAACACAGTTAGTGTTCCCTTTTTACTTATGTTAGGCTCAAAAAACGGTCGTGTATGAAGTTTCTTTTGCGTTTCCTGATTCATGTATAATACAATTAACAGATGGATTGAATGTACAATAATGTGTGTGGGGGTTTCTTATGGAAGTATTAGATATTTTAGATAGATTAAACGAAATAGAAGTATATTATGAACCGATTTATAGTGCCGATTCCCATATAATTGTTGCATATGAAGTATCAGGAGAACTCACAGCAAATGAAGAAAAAATAAATATTGTAGATTTTACTTACGATACAACAGTGCCAGAAGAGATTAGACAAGATGTTGAACGATTTTTAATCGAAAAAGCGATTAAGCAAGTTAAGGATTCTCTACATGATATTAGTCTTTATTTACCGTGCAATCCAAATTTATTTATGATTGATTTTGGTGATTCTTACTTTCAAAAAATTAAGGAATTGATTGATGAAACATTATTATCAAAAATTTACTTAGTAATACCTGCTCATAAATATTTAGGAGAAGCAGAGGATTTGCAACATCCTATTCGTTACATGAAGACGTACGGAACGAAAATAGCTTTAGATGAGATTGGTTCAAATAGTAAATTGGATCAAATTTTAATGTTGGAACCAGCCGTATTAAAAATGAATATCAATCAATTAAATAATAACCTTTGGGGATCTCAAGGCCATGTGTTTACAACGATTCAGAGTTTAGCTGTTAAAATAGGTGCAACGTTAATGTTTAATGATATTAAAACTGATTATCAACTTCATCATGCGTGGAAGCATGGTGCGCGTTATTTTAAAGGAGAATATTTACAGAAACCTTCAACACAATTGATTCCAAAAGATACATTAAAAGAACGTTTTCGAAATGAATGCAAACAATTCATCGCAACAGAAAGAAAGCAATTAAAATTAAAATATGAAGAAATGAAAAAACTTCAGAAGAGTATTTCTACGATTGTACAACAATCAAAACTTTATAGTAATAACATTCAATCCCTTCTCGATTTAGCAAAAAAACTAGAACAGTATGCTTTTCGCTTTTATATTTGCAACGAAGAAGGTTTTCAAACTTCTCCAAACATCGTTCGAAAAGATGGAGAGTGGCAAGTGGAAAAAGATGCCCTCGGTAAAAACTGGAGTTGGCGACCTTATTTTTTATTTAATATGATTCGCTTAAGAAACGATGGAATAGGCGTACTTTCGAATGTTTATAGCGACATTAAAACAGGGGAATTAACCCGCACCTTTTCAATGGCATTAGATGACCACGAATATTTATTTGTCGATATCACTTATGATTATTTAATCGAACATAATATTGTTTATTAATTTGAGGCAGTCCAGAAAGTCAAAAACTTTCTAGACTGCCCTTCTACTAATGTGAAAAGTTCAATATAAAAGGGTGGCTACATCAAAATGTTACCATCCTCGTCGCAAAGGGGCGTCTCAAAATGATTTTTCAGATGCCCCTTTGTTATTTTCTTTCAATTAGAATCATAAAATCTATTGATTGTTATAGAAAGTGGGAAAAGGAGGATATCCCATACAAATACATGTCGTTCTTCCGGGGGAAACTATATGGGGAATCGCACAAGCTTATAGTGTTAATCCGCAAACGATTATCCAAACGAATCAATTAGAAGCTCCTAACAATTTAGTTGTAGGGCAAGCAATAGTCATTCCGATTATTGGGAGTTTCTATTGGGTCCAACAAGGAGATACGCTTTTTTCAATTGCACAACGTTTTGGTCTTAATTATTTAACCCTTGCACAAATCAATGGAATTAATCCGAACTTGCCGTTATGGGTAGGTTTAAGATTATATATTCCACCGAGGGAAAAAACGAATGCGGAAGTTAATATTTATATTGAACCGACCGGGGAGGCAGTGAGTGAACAGTTATTAAATAGCGCCCGAGAAGTAGGTCAATTTTTAACTTACTTAGCCCCATTTAGTTATGAAGCAAGAAGAGACGGAAGTTTAGTGCCGATGCCGATAGAGGGAATTCCGGAAGTGGCTCAAAATAACGGTGTGAAACTGATGCTTGTTGTGACAAATTTAGAAAACGGACAATTTAGTGGAGAATTAGGTAGGGACATTTTACAAAGTTCAGCGGTACAAGATGTACTTCTCGATAATATTATTGAAGAAGCAAAAAGAATTGGAACCGTATCGGATATTCATTTTGATTTTGAATTTTTACCTCCAGATCAAAGGGAAGCTTACAATAATTTTTTAAGAAAAGCAGCGGAACGACTTCATTCCGAAGGTTTGTTAATTTCAACTGCTCTGGCACCGAAGACTTCTCGGGAACAAGCGGGACAATGGTATGAAGCCCATGATTATCGGGCCCATGGAGAAATTGTGGACTTTGTTGTATTGATGACTTATGAATGGGGATATTCTGGTGGCCCACCTATGGCTGTGTCACCGATCGGCGAGGTAGAAAAAGTTATCAATTATGCGTTAACGGAAATGCCTGCAGAGAAAATTATGATGGGTCAAAATTTATATGGTTATGATTGGACACTTCCTTTTGTGGAAGGTGGTCAATATGCTCGGGCAATTAGTCCACAACAAGCCATTGCTATAGCGAGGGAGCATAACGCAGAAATCTTATTTGATACTGTAGCCCAATCTCCTTACTTTTATTATGTAGATGATGAAGGCAATAATCATGAAGTGTGGTTTGAAGATGCCAGGTCTATTCAAGCAAAGTTTAACTTAATAAAGAGATTGAATTTACGAGGGATTAGTTACTGGAAATTAAGCTTTGCATTTCCACAAAACTGGCTTTTAATCCAAGACAACTTCAACGTCGTTAAAAGATGAATAGAAGTGTGATTCCTAACTTGGAATCACATTTTTTAATATAAACGATTGGTAAATTCAGTGTAAAGTACCTATTCTCTCTAGTTAGAAAATATCATAGAATAATAAGTAATATAT
>JAAYHP010000465.1 GCA_012735355.1 Lysinibacillus sp.
CAAATTATCCAATCGATTGAAAAAGTGTTGCAGCTTGATTTTGGTGAAATGTTTTGTTGTCATGCGGGGTATATTAAAGATGGTAAACAGGCATTTCGATTAAAACTCGAATATTTACTCGAGTTAACTGATAAAGTTCATAATTTATTTAAAGAGGGATATTCCATCGATGAAATTCATCAACAATAGTTCCCTCGAAAATATCAACTATCCACCGTCTCTAGAGGCGAATGGCATTCAAAGCATATTATTACATCGATTTTATCGAAATAGTCTATCGGATACATATTTGTTGTAAAGGTTTCATACTATACACAAGGAGTGTATAGTATGGCACAATGTCCACTTTGCAATTCTTTAACCGAACTCGAAGTTTTTTGTCCGAAATGTGAAAATCGTTTAGACGATTCCGGAAAAGTATCCGATTACTTAGAACCATATGCTCATTACGAAGCTGCAGAAACGGTCAAAATGGGTGATGTTTATCCGAATACAGCAAGGGAACAATTATGTCCTCATTTAATGGTTTGTCAACAATGTGGCTATGATGAAGTACACTTTATTAAAGAAGTGTAATGGCTTCTTATTGTCCCGTTGATAGTTGCTAAAAATTTGTTATATTTAAAGTGACAAGGAAGTAAAATAAAAAGACTACTTAACGGTGCAACGTTAAGTAGTCTCGTAGCAACCGGTCGCTAAGTGCGATTGGCGAGTTCAATGTAAAAACCACCCGCCTCAGCAAGGTTCAAGGGTGGTTTTACTCTTTGCGAGAGAAACTATACGCTAACGCTAGAATCGTAAGAATTAATGTTGAGAAACTAATCATTAACACTAACGATTCATAGATCGATAGCAAGGCAACACCCCCTTTCATAAAGGGATGATGCCAATCACCCTTGAGCCTTGTGGTTGCTACAATTCCATTATATTCAACAGGAAAGTAAATATAAAGATTTTGGATAATGTTGAATAAAATGGATAATAAACATTTCCTAGCTTAAGTGATGATTACTGAATTTCCTTCACAACCGTCCCGGCAAATCGGTCTTGAGCAAGTCTTGAGCCATCTTCACCTTCAAAGGCTTCCCGGTCCTTTAAGTAGACAAACGTGCCGATTGAATCTCGATAGGCGATGCGTTTTACGATTTGTTCGCACGTAGGTTTCGAACCATTTTCATTTTCAAGTTTTAGCCCCATCATTTTGTATCCAATCGTTTGTCCGCTTCTTTTTAATTGAGCATATTCCAGTCCCCAAAGAAGAGCCGTTGGTGTAACCACATTATGTACAAATTCATTTTTCACTTTTTTCCGTAAGAAATATTCCACGCCAAAAGAAAGGGCAGTAGAAATAGCAGAGTCAATAACATAGGCTTTTATTCGTTTTTTTGTCAGTTCTTTCATCCTTTTCACCTCTTTTATGTCGTATCCAAATTTACGTGTAGAACGAAAAAAAGTTTCAAACATTAGTGATTTGTAAAAAATAAATTTTTAGGCACTTATTCCATACGAGTAGCATATAGTATATGGTGTGCATC
>JAAYHP010000466.1 GCA_012735355.1 Lysinibacillus sp.
CCTCTTTCGGGCGGTGGGACATGCGATTCGGGCCATTAGCACTCGCTTTCGGGCGGATAGACGTGCGTTTCGGGCGATTAGCACTCGCTTTCGGGCGGATAAACTCCCGATTCGGGCACTTAGCCCAACCATTCCGGCAAATGCAAACCCAACTCAGGCGCATACTTACCCAACTTGCGTACTTAGCACAATCGCTCTTATAACTCCTACACAGCCTTACACCACCCCCGAACATTTTGAATACTTTATGAATCCACCATTAAAAAAGAAGTCACAACTTTAGCTTCTCAAAGAAACTAAGTTATGGCTTCTCACATTGCACATATGTACAAAATTTATCTACTTATTCTTTTCATAATTTCCTCAATCACTTCAGACATCTTCGCACTTCCACCCAAATCAGGAGTCTTCACTCCTAACTCCGTCGTCTCCTCTATCGCTCGCATTAAATGGTCACCTAATTCATCATATCCCATATGATCTAACATCATTTTAGCAGTCCACAGTTGACCAATTGGATTTGCGATTCCTTTGCCCACAATATCCGGTGCGGAACCGTGAACAGGCTCGAACATCGATGGATATTTGCCGTTCAAATTAATATTTGCAGCTGGCGCAATGCCAATGCTTCCCATAATTGCAGCGCCGATATCTGTTAAAATATCGCCAAATAAATTGCTCGCCACAACAACATCAAAATGTTCCGGCTTCATAATGAAAAACGCAGCCAACGCATCGATATGGTTCGATTCAGTTGCAACTTCTGGATAGTCTTTCCCCACTTCATTAAATACTTTATCCCAAAAAGGCATGCTATACACGATGCCATTGGACTTCGTTGCACTTGTCACTTTCCGGTTGCGCTTCATTGCTAAATCGAAAGCAAAACGCATCGCTCTTTCCGTTGCTTTTCTTGTAAACACAGCGTTTTGAATGACAATCTCATCTTCCCCGTGATGAACGCTTCCACCAACTTCGCTATACTCACCCTCACTATTTTCTCGTACAACTAAAAAGTCAAAAGGCTTCTCATTCGCTAACTTGGAAGGCACGCCCTTTATACTTTTCACCGGGCGCAAATTAATGACTTGCTCACATTCCCGGCGAATTTTAATCAATAGGCCCCATAAAGAAATGTGGTCCGGCACTAATTGTGGGTTTCCCACTGCACCCAAATAGATTTGCTCGAAACTTTTCAGCGTATCAATACCGTCTTTCGGCATCATTTCGCCATGCTCTAAATAATACTCACAACTCCACTGGAATTCCGTAAACTGAAACTTTACACCCCCGTGAAGATCAGCTAATCGATTCAACACTTTCAATGTTTCTGGTACAATTTCTTTTCCAATTCCATCTCCTGGAATGACTGCTATTTCGTGTACGTTCATTTCATTCCCACCTTTGTGTTTTTTAGTGCTTTAATCTGTTAATTACCCTATTTTGTGACAATATCGACTCTTTTTGTGAAGTTGTTGCCCCCTTTGTGAATAAATCGCCCCATTCTATTATTTTTAGAAAAGTGCGTATTTTTTAAATTATATCAAATTGCATCTTCTTTGCATGAATTTATTAAGTTATATGAAATATTTATTCATATAAATAAAGGAAATTAATGTTTGAGCATTTATTGCACATCTTTTATCCTATTTATTTAAGATACTATTCCCTTCCCAAACAACCTTTTTTTCTTTATCATTCAAATGAGGTGATTAAATGAAAAAAATACTAATGATATTATTGTTAGTATTCATTCTATTCGGATGTTCAAACAAGGAATTATTAGAACTGGTAACAGTTCAATTAGATGAAGCAAAATCTCTCGTTGAACAAAAAGATTTACCAGAAGCTTTAAAAATTTTAGAAGAACTTGAAATAATCCTATCTGAAGAAAAGGAAGATGAATACCTTTCAGAAGTACAACAGGAAATTCAGCGAGTAAAAGATTTAATTCGGAAAGAGCGAGAACAAAACAGCCTTCTTGTAAAAGTATTAATTGATATTTCCGATGACTACGGTTACATTCCAACGAATCATCAATTTCATGATGTTCTAGGTGACCTAGGACTTGGAATTGTCTATGCCGATTTAATCGACTTTAACAATGATGGGCGCAGTGAATTGTATGTGTTATTCCGAAGTAGCGATTATGCCAGTGATGAACTATCCCACCGCAACCAACGCGGATACATTGAAGAAGTTTGGGGCGTACAAGGAAAAGAACCGATACTTTTAAAACAAGGTATGTATGATTATGAAGACGTAAGTTATGCTAGTGATTTAGCTTTATCTTTTATTACCCTTGAAGACGGTACAGTGGCAATTCGGCACAATCATGAAAAAACAGGTCAAGGGATTCATAATTCGGTAAACACGTACTACACTTTATCCGATTCAATCTTTGTGGAGAAAAGATTATTCCAAAGCTCTGGAAGTTCTTTTGAAAATCTACCGCCAGAATTTTATATAGATGACAAATTAGTAGATGAACAAACCTTTGAGTTGGAAAAACAAAAATTCGAAGGCACAGAACAACAAGTTTTCATTAGTCATGCAGGTACGAAAGAATTTGTCATTGATTTATCAGAAACTAAAAAACAAGTAATGGAGATTGTTAGCCTATTAACTTCAGAGAACAATAGTGCATTGTTAGAAAAAGATGCTGTTCAAATTACGCCCGAGTTAACTAATGCTTTCAACATTTTCAAAAACTTAGGAAATGTGAATGTTTTAAATAAAGATTTATATCCTTCGATGCTTATTGATTTGATTCATAACGAATACATCACTGATGACGCACCAGGTTATGAATTTTACGGCACTGCTTATACGAAAGCAAATATCCAAAGTGCAATGAAAAAATATTTTAATATTGAAGTTAATCCTAAAACGTTTGGGTTTTCAACGGATTTATCCTCCTTTGATTATCTCGTTTACCATAACGATGTACTTTATTTAATTGGTTCCGATAGCTACGATGATTATAAAAATATTTATACTCCAGAAAAAGTTGTGCAAGTAGCTGATGATTTGTATTATGCAAAAGTTGGAGTAAAGGCCTTTGATGTTTGGGCATTTTTCGAATCATACTATGAAGTTGACTACAGCGAATTTTTAGATTTGCCGTTAGAAAAATGGCCGGATTTCGCAAAGCCATTTGTTGAAAATCGACTTCCTTCTTATTTATAAATGAAGAAAAGTGAGGATGGATTCCAACTCCTTTATCAAGGTAAGTATAATTTGACGGATGAAGAGTTGGAGGAGTTTAAATGATTGATGCCCAATGTAATTTTGCGAGTTTAGGCATCATGCGATGTTAAATAGCCCAAAACGGACTGGAAAATAGATTTTCCGGTCCGTTTTTTGTTTGGGTATATTTAAGAGGACTCTCGTGCACTTTGTGTAACCTCTTGAGCGAATAGAACACCATTTCGGGCGATTGGCATAACCTTTCGGGCGCAGAAAACACCTATTCGGGCTCTTAGCACTCACTCTCGGGCGCAGAACTACTTAATTCGGGCACTTAGCATAACCTTTCGAGCGCAGAACTACTTAATTCGGGCACTTAGCATAAC
>JAAYHP010000467.1 GCA_012735355.1 Lysinibacillus sp.
CTTTTGAGTTGCAAGACCAGCTGCCATCGTTGTAGCATGTTGTTCAGCAATTCCAACGTCAAAGAATCTGTCTGGAAAATCCTTTTGAATTCCTTCCATTTTGGAGCCAACTGGCATTGCTGGAGTAATTGCAACAATTCGCTCATCCGTTTTCATCAATTTTCGAACAGTCTCCGAAACTAAGCTAGACCATGAAGGACCTTTAACGTTATTTTTAACAAAGGCGCCTGTTTCCATTTTATATGGTCCTGTACCATGCCATGTACCAACCGTATCTTCTTCAGCCGGTTTATAGCCTTTTCCCTTTTTTGTTACGACATGCACAAGCACTGGTCTGTCGTCGACTTTTTTCGCATAATCTAACGTTTTTTCTAAGGCATCAAAATCATGACCATCAATCGGTCCTAAATATTTAAAGCCCATTTCTTCAAAGAACACACCGGATACAACTAAATATTTTAAGCTATCTTTCACCCGGTCTGCCGCATTGGCGATTTTTCCGCCAAACACCGGCACCTTTTTCATTAAAGATTCCAATTCTTCCTTCGCCTTTGAATACTCTTTCGCCGTTCTCAGTCTCCCTAAAATGTTATGCAATGCACCTACGTTCGGTGCTATCGACATTTCATTATCATTGAGGATAACGATCATATTTCGTTTATCGTGCCCAATATGATTTAATGCTTCGAGGGCCATTCCTCCCGTTAAAGCACCGTCGCCGATAATTGGAACGATATAATTTTTTTCCTTTTTTATATCTCGAGCAATGGCCATCCCCATCGCTGCCGATAATGAAGTGGAACTATGCCCTGTTTCCCATTCATCGTGTTTGCTTTCACTGCGTTTCGGAAATCCGCTAAGCCCTTTATATTGACGTAACGTATCGAATTGACTGGCACGCCCCGTTAAAATTTTGTGTACGTAAGCTTGGTGACCCACGTCCCATAAAAATTTATCGAATGGGCTATTGAATGCTTTATGCAATGCGATCGTTAATTCAACTACACCTAAATTTGGTCCTATATGCCCTCCTGTTTTTGAACACTTTTCAATTAGAAACTCCCGAATATCTTGAGCCAATTCTTCCAATTGTCGTTTATTCAGTTTTTTCAAAAAGGATGGACCAGTAATTGTCGTTAAATCCATCTCTCACACACCTTTTCATCAGTTTATTCGCGTTGAAGTTTTTATCATTATAACAGTGTAAATCCATGGACAAAAGTAATTACTATTATTTTATATTAATTATTGCGTGACACAATATAATTTGCAAAATCTTGTAATAAAGTAGTATCTTTTGACAATTTTTCAAGGGCTTTTAGTGCAAAGTTGTAATGTTCATTCAATTTTTCTTTTGCACCATCAATCGTCAATAATGAAGGATAAGTGCTTTTATTGCTTGCTTCATCTTTCCCTGCTGTTTTCCCTAGCTGTTCAGAAGTGCCCTCCACATCTAAAATGTCATCTTGAATTTGGAAAGCTAATCCGATGTGATGAGCAAATTCCACTAATGCCTTACGATCTTCTAATGATGCATCCGATAATACAGCCCCCGCCTCGATACTAAATCGTAAAATCGCGCCCGTTTTATTCACATGCACGTTTTCTAACTCAGCTAAATTTAATTGTTTATTTTCTCCTTCAATATCAAGCACTTGCCCGCCTACCATACCTTCCGCACCACTAGCGATGCTTAATAAATTAATTAATTCCACTTTTTTTTCAGGGAAAACGTTATCCATGCGGGCAAGGATCCCAAACGCTAATGTATTTAATGCATCCCCAGCAAGGGTTGCAAAGGCTTCACCAAATACGACGTGATTCGTCGGTTTGCCTCGTCTCAAATCATCGTTATCCATGCTAGGTAAATCGTCATGGATAAGAGAGTATGTATGAATCATTTCGACTGCAGCACCGACAGTATAAGCTTCTTTTTGTTTATTATGAAACATATCCGCTACCGCAATAACGAATAACGGACGAATCCGTTTTCCTCCCGCCCTAATTGAGTATAACATGGATTCTTTCAATATTTCGGGTGCATTTAGCTTTTCCACTTGATATTCTAATTCACTATTAATAGGAGCTAAATGTTCCTCCATAAATTGTTTTAATCTTTCAGTCATCGTATTATTCCTCTCCGTTAGATGGTTCAAAGGGCTTTTTCTCCCCGTTTTCATTCACAATGGATATTAACTGTTCTTCCGCATTTTGTAATTTTTCATGACAATATTTCGATAATTCCATCCCTTTTTTGTATAAATCAATGGCTTCCTCTAAAGGAACATCACCTTGTTCTAATTTCCGAACAATCTCTTCCAATTCTGTCATCGCATCAGCAAAGTTTTGTTTAGTCATTTTTTTCACCAACTTTTTCTTCAATTTCTACAATTTTCGCAGAGGCTTTTCCATCTTGTAAATGAATGGTCACTTCGTCATTTTTATTTAATTGAGATATAGATTTAACGACTTTATTTTCTTTGTAAGTAACGCTAAATCCTCTCTCCATAATGGTTAAAGGATTTAATGCTTGCTAAGTTCTAATGGTTGATAAGTAATTTTCTTTTTTACGATTTAAATTTTGAAAGACAGATCTAATTAAAATATTAGATGTTTGTTCTAATTGTTTTTTATGATATTGAATTGCATTTTTTGGTGAATGGTATTTTAATGCTGCATCCAGCTGTGCCCATTCATTTTTCTTTTTCATAAAATAAATTTGACTCGCTCTTTGTAAATTTAAATCACATTGTAATAATCGTTCCGTAAATGGACGATATAATCTATCCGGTTGGGAAAGAGGATAGGATTGTTGCAACTTATTTAAACGATTTCTTTCAAAAACGAGTCTACTCTTCATCATTTGATGCAATTGAGATTGGAAAGTTAAAATTCGCTCAAAAAGCTCCTGCTTGTTTGGTACAGCAAGTTCCGCCGCCGCTGTTGGAGTTGGCGCTCTGAGGTCTGCTACAAAATCCGCAATGGTTGTATCCGTTACATGCCCGCCCGCGCTAATTATCGGAATGCGACTTTCAAAAATGGCTCTTGCAACAGTCTCTTCATTAAATGCCCATAAATCTTCAATGGATCCTCCACCACGACCTACAATTAAGACGTCAGCATACCCATGTTCGTTCGCTAATCGAATATTTTCTGCAATATTTTGAGCTGCACCTTTCCCTTGAACGAGGGTAGGATAAATGAGTATTTCCGCTAGTGGAAATCTTCTTTTAATCGTTGTACAAATATCTCGAATAGCCGCTCCCGTTGTTGCAGTACAAACACCAATGGCTTTCGGAAAGGTTGGAATCGGCTGTTTAAAATTTGGATTAAATAAACCTTCCTTATGAAGTTTCTCCTTCAACTGATTGAAAGCGACAAAAAGGCTTCCGATTCCATCCGGTTCCATCGATTGGACGTAAA
>JAAYHP010000468.1 GCA_012735355.1 Lysinibacillus sp.
CTCGAGTTTCGGGCTGTTCCCGTTGGAGTCGCCCCGTCACTCCAATCAATTTTCGTTGCATATCATTTTTTTACTATGCTTCTTCACTGATTCTTAATTAAATTAGCTATATGTCCCAACCTCTTTATGGTATTCTTCATGTAGGTAGTTTAGGAGGAATTCGTGTGAAACCAATTGCAGGATATCTACTCATTATATGCTGCTTCCCTCTTCTATACTTTTTTGGTGATAAAATTTGGGAAGAAGTATCCGTTGCACAAGCATACCAACAACATATTCAAGAAAAGATCGAACTTCCGGAAGTGACACGTCAATTGCCTGTGAAAATGGTAGATCAAGATATGAACCTTTTTAGTGAAGAGTACGTGGAATGGCGACAACCAGTCCCAATTGAAGATATTCCTGACATCGTGAAACAAATTTTTATTCTCAGTGAGGATCAAGATTTTTATCAGCATATTGGGTTTGATGTAAGTGCGATTATGCGAGCCGTTGTCGTGAATGCGGAGGAAAACTCCATTCAACAAGGTGGAAGTACGATTTCTCAACAGCTTGTACGCATGCTCTATTTATCGGAAGAAAAAACCTATGAACGAAAACTAATGGAAGTGTTTTATTCTTACAAATTAGAGCAGCTATATGATAAAGACACAATTCTAGAAATGTATTTAAACGAAATGTATTTCGGAAACCAAGTGTATGGGATTGGTTCAGCAGCAACTTATTATTTCCAAAAATCATTAAATGAATTGTCGGTAGCAGAGCTGGCTTTTATTGCAGCAATCCCTAACAATCCTTCACTTTATGATCCGTTAGACCATTTCGACAATACAAAGGCACGTCAAGAACGTTTACTAGATATACTTGCACAAGAAAACATTATTACAGAAGAACAAGCAAATACATATAAACAACAACCGATTCTACTGAACTTAAAGCAAAAATCACAAAAATACCCAGCTTATAGCACCTTCGTATTGCACGAACTAAAACAGTTAATTGCAGAAAAGGAAGGATTTAATGAAGCCCTTCGAAATACCCATTCCAAAATAGAAAAAGAATTGATTGAAAAAGAATTAGAAGAAAGGTATAAGGAAATTCTTCATTCCGGCATTGTCATTCATACCGCCCTCCAACCCGAAAAACAAAAGGAACATGAAAATGCCATCAATTCTTTACTTACTGTGAAAGACTTACAAGCAAGTGCTGTTGTAGTTGATAATGAAACAAGGGAAATTGTAAGCATTTATGCAGGAAAAGATTATAAAAAGTTTGATTTTCATCGAGCTTATCAAGCACCAAGGCAACCCGGTTCATCCTTTAAGCCATTAATCGTTTATGCACCTCTTTTTGAGACGACAAATTACACACCTTCTTCCATTGTGAGCGGTGGAAAAGTTTGCATCGGCAATTTTTGCCCTCAAAACTACGGTGGTGCAGTGTATGGAAACGTAACGATTTCAACAGCCTTTAAACACAGCTTGAACACTTCTGCCGTACGCTTGCTTTCAGAAGTTGGTATTGAAACAGCTTTCCATTATTTAGAGGAGTATTCTTTTCACTCTTTTGTGGAAGAGGATAAAAACTACGCTGCTGCGTTAGGTGGGCTTACTTATGGAGTAACAACCTTCGAAATGGCCGATGCGTATTCGAGCTTTATCGATGGGACTTATGAAAGAATCCATAGCATTCGAAAAGTGATAGATCAATACGGAAATGTGTTATATGAATGGCCAGAAGAACGAAAAGGAGTTTGGTCATCCCATACAGTGGAATATATACGTTCCTTATTAAATGATGTGGTGACTAGTGGTACAGGACGGGGAATTTATGCGAATTCTTCCTATATCGGGGCGAAAACCGGTACTTCTAACGACTATCGCGACTTTTGGCTTGCGGGGTTATCAGATGAATATACTGTTAGCGTTTGGATTGGCTATGATCAACCAAAATCAATGCAACGTTTAGAAAGTAGTCAAATTCATTTTAAAATATTTAATCGCATCATTGATTAAAAATGGGGATGTCACATAGACATCCCTTTATTAATTGGCGAAGGGTAAACTTGCTAAAATTCCGTTGTATAGCTTTAAACATACATAAATGACAGCAGTAATAAAAATGCCCCAAAACACAATTTCAAAAATGATTAAACCAACCATCCCTGTTAACGACATAAATTGACTCATTTTATACACTGTATAAACGAAGGAGCAAAAAATCGTTACTATAAAAATAATCATTAAGGCAGTAAAGGATTGAATAGCTACAGAACTTAATAATCCCCCAAAAAAGAAAATAACATATCCTCCCCGCGCTACCCTTACAGCCCCTCCCTCAGAATCTTTTGAGAAGAACAACATTGCCAGTTCATGAATCGTTTCCCCAATTAATTTCAAAGCGGAAAAGAGCATAAAAAAGCATAGAAAAAAAACAAATAATAACAATACTGATATTTCAATATCCGATAAAAACTCTTGCATGCCAGCATATACACCGATGGAGCGGAAAAATTCTACCGATACTCCCACCATGTAAATACCGAATGTTAAACTATAAAGCATGATAGAAAACAATGGTAAATAACCATATAAGTACGGATTCCTCATTATGTAAGCCTCAATCTTTTCATTTTTTCCTTTCTTATCATATCGAATTTCAGTTGACCCATTCAAGGGAACAAATAACTAATAAAAAGAAGCGCAAAAAATCGCGCTCCCTTAATAGTAACGATATGGTTGATAATAAGGTGGATAAACAGGATAAAACGGATATCTAGGTGGATAATAATATTGCTGAGGGTAAAACACGTTTCCTAACAATCAACCTAAAAAACCACCAATAAATGTGTAACTAAAGTAACTTAATCCATCTCTTCGATAATATCCATGTCCACGACGATAAGGATGATGATAATTAGGCATAGAGCAACCTCCTTTTCTTTAAGTAACATATGTAAAATAAAGAGGAGCAGTTAAGTTAATTGCCTAAAAATATCGTTATTAAAGTTTGTTTTGAAATCGTTCGATAAATGTAGCAAGCGTTCTCACCATTACCCCTGTAGCACCTTTCGGACCTAAATCATGGGGCTTTAATGCCTCGGACGTCCCTGCTATATCTAAATGAATCCAAGGAGTATTTTCCACAAATTCTCCGACGAATCCTCCAGCAAATATCATATGGCCATCGCTTCCTGGAGAGTTGTTTAAATCAGCAATTTGCGAATCGCGAATCCGTTTTTTATCCCTTTCAGTTAGCGGCATTCCCCACACAAATTCTCCAGTTTCAATGCTCGCTTCTAAAAACTGATCGAAAAATGCCTCGTTATTTGAAAGGGCACCGGTTTTATCATATCCAAGAGCGGTGATAACTCCCCC
>JAAYHP010000469.1 GCA_012735355.1 Lysinibacillus sp.
GCTAATGCATAAAACTCTGTTTTTAAACTGTGAAAAGGATTTAGATCTACTAACGTAATCATCGTATCTTCTGGAAATTGGTTTGGTAGTAAGCGCAATAGTATTCGCATATTTCCATATCCGCCACCTAATAATACTAACCTTTTCATAAAAACCCCCCACATTCAATTGTTCAATTGTTGTTCACAATTTATACACATTTAAGTATAACTCATTGTGATGATTTTCACAATATGTTTTGTGAAAATTTTCACATATATTAATCAATTGACGAATGATGAAATTAAGAGTAGGATTTTCAGAGTGAGGTGAAGCTTTGTGAATCCGTTAGTTGAATTTTGCATTTCTAATCTAGCAATGGGAGCACAAGAAACATACGATATTTTAGAAAGTGACCCAAATATCGATGTTCTTGAATATGGATGTTTAAGCCATTGTACTTTATGTGCTCAAAGTTTATACGCTATCGTAAATGGGGATATCGTCGAAGCCGATACTCCTGAAGAATTAACGAAAAAAATATATGAATACATCGAGGAAAATCCTCTTTTTTAATATATTAAAGGCCTGTCCAAAGAAACAATCCCTTTGGCACAGGCCTTTTTTAAATTTCAAATTCACTTAAATCATTGACAAAGTATGTTGGTAGCATTTCTTTTTCTTTAACATCTTCCGCACTTACTACTCCGGTATTGACATGTACTGTATCGCACCCAAAGCGAATGCCACACATAATATCCGTATCGTAATTATCTCCAATCATGAGCATTTCTTCTTTATTAAAGCCGAAATCTTGTTGAATCATTTCTAACATAACTGGAGACGGTTTTCCCATAAAAATCGGTTCTACATCGCATACATTACCGACAAGTTTTACGAAAGACCCATTTCCCGGGTTAAAACCTACTTCTGTTGGGAATTTAATATCCTCATTTGTTCCAATTAATTTTGCCCCATTTTGCACTGCTATACAGGCCTTTGTAAGTTTTTCATAATTAATGTTACGGTCTATTCCCATTACGACAACATCAGGATTATTTTCCTCAACTTCAATCCCCTCTTGCTCTAATGCAAAGTGAAGTCCATCTTGTCCAATAATAAAGACTTTCCCTTGCTTAAAATGCTTTTTCACATACTTAGCAGTTACTAAAGCGCTAGAATAAATCCGTTTTTCTGATACAGTAAGGCCAATCTGTTGAAGTGCTTCTTTTAATTGGCTTGGCGTTTTTGATGAATTATTCGTTACGAAAAAGTAATCGAGTTGTTTTTCCTGTAATGCATGAATAAAATTTACCGCAGAAGTAATACCTTCTTTCCCTCGGTAAACCGTCCCATCTAAGTCAAAACAAAATGCTTTATATTGCTTCATTAACGGTCCTCCGGTAAAAATGCTGATACAGGACCAAGTTCATTTTCTAAATAACTCCCTACTTCTTTAGAGAATGTTTTTAAAGCCGGTATTACTCTTGCTAAAACTTCATGTACGCGCTCAATATCTACTTGAATAAATTCACGAACGATATTTTTTCGCAAGCTCACTAATTCTTTGAAAGGTTTTTCTTTCTCCGCCGCAATCACTTTTTCATCAATTAAAATATCAATGATATCATCGTAGCTGCCAGGATCACGCATAATAAATCCATCAATCATTAAATTTCCTACATCCATAAGAGATTCAATGGCATTATGAGCAATTCGCTCTAAAGCAAGTTTCGTTACATCATTTTTCAACCAATCTTGCTCGTTTTCGAATATGGAAATTAATTCATCTAAATATGATAAAGTATTAGTAATTTTATTACGATCAACAAAATACATCCGTAATGCCTCCAATTCAAAAAGTTGATTGTGCTTTCGTATCTATAGTAACATATTCTGTAGTATTGGAAGGAGACCAAAACAGAGATGGAACGATTTTTCTTATATGACGATGTAGAAGATACGAAAACAAGATTTGTTAGCTTTACTGGTAAAAGACTACGCTATGATTTAGCCATTATGCAATCTACACGATTTTATGGCAAAGTTCTTGTATTAGATATGCAATTTGGAAGATTTGCTATCATTGGTCCTGACGATTTAGAAGAACCCGGCTATCTAGAACATGTTTTTAATAAAACCGAAGAAGAAGCGGAAGATTTGCGGGAATATTTAATGGAGTTACTATCTTAAATATTGAAAGAGGCTGGGACATATAGCTAATTTAATTAAGAATCAGTGAA
>JAAYHP010000049.1 GCA_012735355.1 Lysinibacillus sp.
ACTATGTACTATTATAGTACAGAAATGCCATTCTGTCAATAAATTATAATATTTTAACAGCAGACAAATATCCTTGTCAACTTATTTTTCATAAAAAAATAAAGTTTTTTTCATTTATTTTCGAAATATTTTTATTTGTTTAAAAATAGGTAAAAGAGCATCAGCCAGTCTTCCAAATTCTTCAATTGTTAATGTTTCGCCTCTTCGGGAAGGGTCGATTCCACACTTCATAAGAGCATCAATAATTTGCTGTTTTTTCTCTTTGCCAGAAGGCATTCCCGATTGTAAATTATTTAATATCGTTTTTCTACGTTGAGCAAAAGAAGCCTTTGTTACAACAAATAAAAAATCCTCATCCTCAACTTGAACTGGCGGAGTCTCGCGCATCGTAAGACGTATCACCGCTGAATCCACATTCGGCTGAGGCATAAATACCGTTTTTGGAACGGTCATCACTACTTCAGCATCAGCATAATATTGAACAGCAATGGATAAAGAACCGTAATTTTTCGTACCCGGTTTTGCGGTAATCCGATCCGCCACTTCTTTTTGCATCATAACAACAAAACCACGTATTGGTAATCGGTCATTCAATAACTTCATTAAAATCGGTGTTGTAACGTAATATGGCAAATTTGCAACAACCATAATATCTTGAATATCTTGCATCTCTTCTTCAATGACTTTTGCCACATCTGCCTTTAATATATCTGAATGGATGATTTTTACGTTATCATAAGGGCTCAGCGTATCTTCTAACACAGGTAACAAGAGCCCATCAATTTCAAATGCAATGACTTTTTTGCAGTTTCTAGCTAAATGTTCCGTTAATGCGCCAATACCAGGCCCAATTTCAATCGCACCGCTTTCACTGCTCAAGTTTGCATTGCTTACAATATTTCGAAGAATGTTTGGATCGATAATAAAATTTTGTCCTAAACTTTTCTTAAAAGAAAAGCCATATTTATTTAGTATTTCTTTCGTGCGTATTGGCGTAGCGATATCCTTATTCATTTTGTTCCTCCTGATCTATTTGCGCTACCGCTTTTTTAAATTGTTCATAAGTAATTTGAAACATCGTAAGGCGTTTATGCAACTGTTTACCGTTCGTCATACCTATATTTAAAATTTCTCCTAAACGAATACGTCGATTTTTTGATAGCGGATGACCGATGAGGCGTGCTTCCATTAAATCAGCCATTGTAATTTCCTCTTCTAAAGGCTTTTTAGTAATCGGTGTATATACATTTTTTAATGCCTGGCGTATATCTTCATCATCAGCATGTTCGATTCCAAGTCCCTTTCCGTTTTTAGCTATGCATTTTTCTTTAGAAAGAAAGGCATGCTTCACGTCTGGAATTCGTTCCTCAATGATTGCTCGAATTCTTCTACCGGGATAATCAGGATCTGTGAATACGATGACACCACGTTTTTCTTGTGCATGTTGAATCCGTCGTAACGTTTCTTCAGAAATTGCTGAGCCATTTGTTTCAATTGTATCAGCTTTGACCGCTCTTTTTATAGCGATCGTATCATCTTTTCCTTCTACTACGATAATTTCCTTTATTTCCAAAATCGTTCCTCTCTTCTACTTTCATCTTCGACAATTGTACAAAACATCTACTCTTTTCACAAGAAGTGTTGAAAATCGGCTCTATAATATTTGGTGTTGGTGAGTAAAAACCAGCACCAATTTTTTTGAACAAAAAAATGAGACAGTGACAAAACTCTGGTAAAATGTAATCGACCAAAACCACATTTACAAGGAGTGATGTCACATGTCTCATCATTATTC
>JAAYHP010000470.1 GCA_012735355.1 Lysinibacillus sp.
CCACATTTTTTTACGCTATTAATGACTAGTGGCGCCAATAAATTTAATGTCGATTTTTCAAAAGGATCTTGTAATGTCATAATGGAATAGGCAATAATATCTTCTTCTTTTTCGACTTGTAGTTCCACTTTGTCTTCCTCACTAATATCAAAGGCGTAATCCTTTTTAAATGCGAAAGGATAGGCAACGACAAATCCGATTTGTGGTTCTTCGATAGATTGAAAAATCGCTAGTGGATTATCTTTATCCAAAGGAAGTAATACGTATTTCTTATATTCTTCTAAACCTAACAGTCCATTTGTTAAAGTAATGATTTCTTTTTCTTCAATTTCCACTTCACCTAAAAACTTTGTGTGAATTTGCATGTATCTAGCTCCTATTCTAAAAAATAAAAAGAATGTTCATTGTAAAGCACTTTATAAAATTACATCGATTTCAACTCTTGGATACTGTAAAACTTCACCCGTAACTTTTCCTGGGGTGTATTCGTGGATTGGTTTATTGACTTGAACGTCAATTTTTGGCTTTTGCGGTGTTATATTTATATCTGTTTTTCCTGGAATATATTCAATTTCTACTGAACCTACTGAAGGAACAAATTTTATATTGAAAGGTACTCGCTTCGGTCCATGATTTTGTTTCGCAATATTTTGAATCGTTTGTCGTCCTAAGTCTTTACCTGCATTCTCCATCATTTGACGTCCTTCTTTTGCTCTTCTCGCCATCCCTTCCAATACCTTTTGTCTACCTTTTTCTGCGTAATTTTTTGAAGATTCAATGGGACCAATCATACCTATATCCCGTCGAGCTTGGGAAGAATCGATTTTCAGTTTTCCTGGCGTTGTGTTAATTTCTAAAATAGCAGCAGGCTGTTCAATATGTTGCGTTGCACGTGGTTGACGTATTTTCTGAACGGGATCATGGATTTGTAAATCAATCATAATGTCGTATGTACGAATTTGAATTTGAGGAAATTTCATATTCATTCACCTTCATTTCAAGAAAAGCGTTTGAACTTTGGTGTCCAAACGCTGAAGTTTTATAAGTTATACTGATTTTAACCAAATTAGTTTGCCCCTGTCGCTATCGCTTTCGGGGCAGAACCCTCGTTGATTTTAACGTATAAAATCAACGAGGGTTTGTTGAATAATTTTAGCTCCAACAGAAAGTGCTGCCTGATGAATAGATTCTGATGTTACCATTTCAGTAATAGCTTTCGCATAATCTATATCCTCGTTTTCAGACATTTGTTTCGTTATGTTAATTTCATGCTTTGACAAGCGATTTGTCATCATTTCTACTCGGTTTTGACGGGCACCGACATCAGCTCGATGAGATAATACATCTTCATAAAGTTGATTTAATCCTGGTATTGTACCACCATTCAATTCCATTCCAAGGGCTTCAGTAATTTGCTCACCAGTTGCTCCACTATCCAACAGGTCATAAACCTCTTTCATAAAATCGTCAATATCTTTAAAAAGCTCATCTCCATTAGTATTTACTTTCATTGTAATTCCATCGAATACTTCGATAGTGACTTCTTTATCATTAATATCAGCGTTAATGGTATTTTCCCCTTCTTTAAATACAGGGGAATGTGTCTTAGTACCAGAAAAAATATATTTATCAGCTACTTTTGTGTTAGCTAAATCCCGTAATTGTAAACGAATTTGTTCAATTTCAACTTTAATTTTATCCCGATCTTCTGGTGTATTTGTATCATTAGCAGCTTGAACAACTAGTTCTTTTACACGGTGTAGAGCAGAACCAACTTGATCTAGGGCATCATCAGTTGTGTCTAACCAGGAATTAACCGTTAACATATTCCGTGTAAATTGCTCTGCTTTATTTAAATCCGTACGATAACTCATACCCTTTACAGTGGATACTGGATCATCGGACGGTCGAGTAAATTTTTTACCAGAAGTAATTTGATCTTGTAATTTTCCCATTTTCGAATAACTGTTACTTAAGTTTCGAAGCATGTTATTCGATAACATCGATTGTGTTACGCGCATAGTCTTTCTCCTTTCCTCACAGATTGAAGGAAATTAAATTATAGTCCAACTCTTCCCATACCATTAATTATTTTATCTAAGGTTTCGTCAATAACTGTAATCATTCGAGCGTTGGCATTATAAGCCTGTTGGAAGCGAATCATGTCTGTCATTTCTTCATCAAGTGAAACTGAACTCATAGAAGCACGATTATTTTCAACTGTTAATCGAATCGTTTCAGAATTTGTTCTTAGTTGATTTGCTTTTTGTCCATCTACACCTAGTTGACCAATTAAACCTTGGTAATAAGATTGGAATGTTCCTCCGTCTAATTCTCCTAAAGGAGTAGACTGAAGATCTGCTAAATCAAGCGCATTTTGACCATTACCTTCCTCATCCGATGCATCTGAAGCAGCTAAATAGTGCGGATTATTAATAATATCATCAACCACTTTTATTGTTGCAGCAGTTGTACCTTCAAAGAAATTCTGACCTGCTTGAGAAGTATGAGTATCAGTCGTTAAAGTATATCCTAACGCATGCTGTTCATTAAATTTAGTTTTAAACGTTTCAGCTAAATCATCTAATGCTTTAAGCATCTCAGGATAATACCCTTCGTTATCTGTTGCGTTAACATATCCATAAGAATCTATTAAAGAAAGTAACTTTCCTTTACCTGGTTCAAAGTGTGATTGTTTTAATTGATCTCCAGTTGGTAAATTTCCATTAACCATCGATACGTCAGTTGTTGCACTACCTGTCCAATCTACTCGAACATAATCGAGCAAATTATCCGTATCATTACCATCAATGGCTGCACCATTTGTTCCCATAGTAGATAATTTAGCGAATTCTCTTCCATGAACTAAAATAATCGGATCTTTACCCTCTGGTTTTAACGTTATCGTGTAACTTCCTTCAGCCACATCCGAAGAATTACCTCCAGATGGTACGCGCTGGATGGATACGGGTAAATACTCATTTAGTTCATCTACTAAAATATCTCGTTTATCATATAAATCGTTTGGTACGTATCCATTTGGTTCTACCGCTTGGATTTGACGGTTCAGGTCTGCAATTTGTTCTAAAATTGAGTTTATATGTGTAATAGAAACATCAATTTCATTACCTAAGTTTCCTTGGATTTGTTTTAATTGTGTATCTATGTAGTTAAATGAATCCGCCAGATGTACAGCGCGTTGGATTGCTACTTTTCTTGCAGCTATATCCTCTGGGTTAGCACTAACATCTTGCAAAGAGCTCCAGAACATACGGAAGGCTTCGTCTAATCCGTATTCCGATGGCTCAGACATTACGTCTTCCATTTGAGCAATGGCTTTTGCCCGCGACTCATAATATCCAAGTTTATTTGTTTCTTGGCGGAATTGGCGATCGATAAATTCATCGCGAATTCGTTGTACAGAGCCTGCTTGTACCCCTGTACCGATAAATCCAGGAGTTTTTGGAGCATTTAACCCCATACCTGGGTAACCTAATGTTGGTTCCATGTTTACACGTTGACGTGAATAGCCGACTGTATTGGCATTAGCAATATTATGACCTGTTGTATATAAAGCGCTTTGTTGAGTGAATAAGCCTCGTTTGTTTGCTTCAAGTCCCATAAATGTGGAGCGCATATAGTCTCCTCCTTTTTAAATTAATGAATTTATGTATAAAAGCATGGAGCAGAATGTTCTCCCACCATGCACTAATTTTCCTGTTTATCGTAACTATGATTCTATTTTCATAAATTAGTAAAAGTCGCTAATCATCACGCCTGTGAATCAAACAATGATTTTTTCGGTGCGACATTTGCTCCGCGCACTTCTTTTCCGGAGTAGTTAAATTGCTCCGGTTGAGGGCGCAACAAGTTTAAAGACATATTGACAAATTGCAAAGAATTAAAAATCATCTGTTGATTTAATTCGTTTTGCGCTTTTAATTCATCAATAATTTTCAATAATCGTTCTCGAACATCTTCCAACTGTTTTCGTTCCGCTTCATTTTCCGTCACTTCAATTAACTGTGCAACAGTCGGGCTTTCTGGCGTTTCAATACCTTTTAATTGAAAGTATTCTTTTACCTTTATTTGCCTTTGTTGCTCTAGCGTTTCAATCGCTGCTACGTGAGATTGCTCTATTTTTAGCAATTCGTCCAGTTCTGCCATGTCATTGTTTTTCACAATCTCTGTTTTTCTGTACGCATGTTCAAGCAAACTTTTATGCATTTTTTCAAGTTTTTCTAAGATTGATATGATTGATTGAACAGACATGGTCTCGAACTCCTTTAATTAAAAAATCACCTAATTATTTTCACGCTAAAGTTTCTAGATTCATGATCTAAAAACGATAATATTTCAACATATCCTCCGCTACTTTGCGAGCGTCAACTTTATATTGGCCTGATTGAATTTCTTGTTTCAGTTTTTGAACCTTTTCAGCCCGTTCTGTACTGTAATCTGATACGCCTTGCATTTCTTTAGCTGCATTAGAAATTTCTATTTTATCTGCAAAAGTGGACTTACTTTTTGCAGCATTCACGTTACGTTGTTGTTTACTATATGGATTAACTGCATTTGTATGAATTGGATTAATTTTCACCAGTTAGCCCTCCCCTCGAATAACCTATCTATTTAATATTTCGGTAAGTTCATAAAAATGTTAAATGCATAAAATAAAACTTATTAAGAGTATTTACCCTTAACATTGACACATATCTTGTCCAAAAAAAAAAGCTCACATTTGCTATTCATCATTGTAATAATATCAACGAATGATGAAATCAGCAAAAGTAAGCCCTATAAGCTAATCATTATTCTTTTCTCTTTCACCTAAATAAGTAGCTCGATCTTGCTTTTTAATATTTTCTCTAAATTCTATCGCAGCTTCAAAAGTACGTAAATCCGATTTCAATTGCTCTGTACAGCGTTCACATAGTTTTCCTTTTTTCGTTAAACGGCCACAGTTATCACATGGGTAGCCTAAGTTTGGAAAGACTGCTGGATGTAGACGATTTTTTCGAACCCATTTATATAATAGTTCTTCATCCACACCTGTTGCTTCAACAATCCGTTCTACCGTTGCCGCACGATTTTCCCGCTTTCTTAAAAATCGATAAACTATTTGATACATTTCTTCTTCTTTTTGAGCACATTTATAACATACATCACGTATCCCGGTATAATTAAAAAATTCACCACAACTTGGGCAATTGCGCACCTCTGCCATTATAATTCCCCCTGAATCTACTAAATTTCATTTTAAAAAGGCGTATTAA
>JAAYHP010000050.1 GCA_012735355.1 Lysinibacillus sp.
GATTCAAACGGATGCACCAATTGAAATCACCCTTGAAGATTTAAATTACCCTGGTCCCGATGAAGAAAAAGTGCTTGAAGTATGGAAAGAATTACAGTTTAAATCGTTAATTGAAAAATCGGATTTCCAAGAAGAAGAAAGGGAAACGGCGGATATTGAATTCGATATTGTTCATGAAGTGACCGAAGATTGGTTTTCGGAAACAATGGCTGTTCATGTGGAATTAGAAAATGAACATTATCATACGTGCAACATTTTAGGCTTCGGCTTTACCGATGGGAAAAAACACTTTTTCGTTCCTTTTAGCGGGTTGCAAAAGAATGATGCATTGAAATGTTACTTTGAAGATGAAACGAAGAAAAAATATATGTCCGACTTAAAAGCAGCCCAATGTATTTTAAAACGTCATAATATCAATTTACGTGGGGTTGACTTTGATCTTCTCCTTGCTTCGTATATTGTAAACCCAGCTATTTCAGGTGACGATGTAGCAACGTTGGCGAAGGAATTCGGTTATTCCGATGTTCAATCGAATGATGCTGTTTACGGCAAAGGAGCGAAATGGGCAGTACCAGAAGAAGCGGTCCTTGCAGAACACGTTTGCCGAAAAGCCTTCGCTATTTGGAATTGCGAAGATCTTGTGAAACAAAAGCTAAAAGAAAACGAACAATTTGATTTGTATCATGATTTAGAGTTGCCTCTTGCATCCATTTTAGGCGCGATGGAAAGTGAAGGGATTAAAGTCAATATTTCAACATTAGAAGAGATGGGGAAAGAACTAGAAGAAAAAATTGCCGGATTGGAAGAGGAAATTTATGATTTGGCTGGGGAAAAGTTCAATATTAATTCTCCGAAGCAGTTAGGGGTTATACTTTTTGAAAAATTAGGCTTACCGGTGATTAAGAAAACGAAAACCGGCTATTCAACGGCTGCAGATGTGCTAGAAAAATTAAAATCAGAGCACAAAATTGTTCAATTTATATTAGAATATAGAACCCTTGCGAAATTGCAATCCACTTATATTGAAGGGTTAATGAAAGAAGTCCATCCGGAAGATGGCAAAGTGCATACTCGCTTTATGCAAGCATTAACGTCAACTGGACGACTTTCTTCTACTGATCCAAACTTGCAAAATATACCGATTCGTCTTGAAGAAGGAAGAAAAATCCGAAAAGCCTTCGTTCCGTCCCATGAAGGTTGGCTCTTATTTGCTGCGGACTACTCGCAAATTGAGCTCAGAGTTCTTGCCCACATGTCGAAGGATCAAAACTTAGTGGATGCCTTCAACCAAGGAATGGACATTCATACAAGAACGGCGATGGAAGTGTTCCATGTGGATAAAGACGAAGTAACATCCAATATGCGCCGGGCTGCAAAAGCGGTTAACTTCGGAATCGTATATGGAATAAGCGATTACGGTTTATCGCAAAACCTCGATATTACAAGAAAAGAAGCTGGGGATTTTATTGAAAAATACTTCCAAAGCTTCCCTGGTGTAAAAGAATATATGGAGCGAATCGTGCAAGAAGCAAAGTTGAAAGGATACGTAACAACGATCTTAAATCGAAGAAGATATTTGCCGGATATTACGAGTCGAAACTTTAACTTAAGAAGTTTTGCTGAGCGGACGGCTATGAATACGCCAATTCAAGGAAGCGCCGCAGATATCATTAAAAAAGCGATGATTGATATCGATGCAAGATTAAAAGCGGAAGGATTAAAAACAAAATTATTATTACAAGTGCATGACGAATTAATTTTCGAAGCACCGAAAGAGGAAATCGAAATTTTACAGAGTATTGTACCGGAAGTAATGGAAAATGCCATTGCGCTAGAAGTGCCACTGAAAGTAGAAATTTCTTACGGCGAAACTTGGTACGATGCAAAATAAGGAGTGAAAATATGCCTGAATTACCAGAAGTGGAAGGGGTCGTTCGGGCGCTTTCCCCGAAAATTGAAGGAAAAATTATCTCAAAGGTCTCTTTATCCAAAACGGTGATAGATTCATGGGCTAAAGGAAAACAGTGCATTGTGAAAAATATGGAGCCAGAGGAATTTGAAACGAATTTGTGCGGCATGGAAATCAAACAAGTATTTCGTCGGGCAAAGTATATTTTTATTGATTTAGAAAAAAATCATGAACCTTTTCTTTTATTGAATCACTTAGGAATGACGGGTGCATGGTTTATCGTCCAGCATGAAGATGAAATTGTAGAAGATAAGTTTCGAAAGCATATTCATGCTCGTTTTTCCCTTAATACTGGTGAATTACTTATATATTCGGATATTCGCAGATTTGGTGAATTTCGGTTATTGCATTCAATGGATGAACATCCCCCGCTCCTTCAAATGGCTCCGGAGCCTTTTGATGATGTTGCATTAAACTATTTCTTAAAGCAATGTGAATTACCTAAATATAAAAATAAACCGATTAAAGAAGTCATTATGGATGGACAAGTCATTTCTGGTTGCGGCAATATTTATGCAACGGAAGCACTGTTTAAGATGGGGATTCATCCTAATAGACAAACTGGACGAATTAGGAAAGAGCGAAAAATTCAATTATTTGAAGCGATTCAAAGAATATTACAAGAAAGTATCGATATGGGCGGCTCAACGATTTCAGATTATCGAAATATTAATGGGGAAGCTGGGGGAATGCAGCATCGCCTAAAAATGTATGGGAAAAAGATATGTCCGAACTGTGAGTCAAACACAAAATCGATGACAATAGGCGGTAGAACGAGCGTCTATTGTCCGAAATGTCAACATTAAGGATGTGAATGTGATGATTATTGGATTAACGGGTAGTATTGCTAGCGGTAAAAGCACCGTTAGCAATATGTTAAGAGATTATGGATTACCAATTGTTGATGCGGATGTGGTAGCTCGCGTCGTTGTAGAACCTGGTACTGAAACGCTAAAGGAAATTGTGAAAGCCTTTGGTGAGGAGATTTTAACGGAAACAGGTGAATTAGATCGCCCGAAGCTCGGTTCAATTATTTTTAATGATGAAGAAAAAAGAAAGCTATTAAATAGCATCATTCATCCAGCCATCCGAAAAGAAATGTTAAGGCAGCGGGATGTACATATTGCAAATGGAGCAGAAACTGTCATTATGGATATCCCATTATTATTTGAAAGTAAACTTCAACATTTTGTCGATAAAATTCTTGTCGTGACTGTTTCAGAAGAGGTGCAATTGGAAAGATTAATGGAACGAAACAATTTAAGTGAAGAAGAAGCAAAGGCGCGAATTCAATCTCAATTACCGCTATCGGTAAAAGAAGAAGGAGCAGATGCGGTCATAAATAATAACGGAACCATAGAGGAAACAAAGCGCCAATTAGAAAATATTCTACGAAACTGGCATGTTATTTAATAGACTGTCATTTTCTGAAAATAGAAACTTTTTTATTATTACAATTATTAGTACACCTTTACTTGTAATGTGATATACTAATTGAGAAATAGTAAACATAATTATATGTAATACGGGAGGCTTATATAATAATGACAGTTTCTATTGCAATTAACGGCTTTGGTCGAATCGGTCGCATGGTTTTCCGACAAGCAATCGTTCAAGAAGATTTAAATATAGTGGCAGTGAATGCGAGCTATCCAGCTGAAACGTTAGCACATATGATTAAGTATGACACAATTCACGGTACTTTTGAAGGTACAGTAGAAGCAGAAGAAAATGCTTTAATCGTAAATGGTAAGCGCGTTCAACTAATTGCTGAGCGAGATCCAGCTAAGTTGCCTTGGAAAGAACTTGGCGTAGATTTAGTAATTGAAGCAACGGGGAAATTTAACGAGCGCGATAAAGCGGCAAAACATTTAGAAGCTGGGGCGAAAAAAGTTATTTTAACTGCACCAGGTAAAAATGAAGACGTTACAATTGTAATGGGAGTAAATGATGAAATATTAGATATTTCTAAACATGACATCATTTCTAATGCTTCTTGTACAACAAACTGCTTAGCTCCTGTAGCAAAAATTTTAAATGATGAATTTGGAATTGAAAACGGTTTAATGACAACAGTACATGCATATACAAATGACCAAAAGAACTTGGACAATATGCATAAAGATCTTCGCCGTGCTCGTGCATGTGCGCAAAGCATCATTCCTACAACAACAGGTGCTGCAAAAGCGTTAGCATTAGTAATTCCTGAATTAAAAGGAAAATTTCATGGATTAGCTCTTCGCGTACCAACTCCGAACGTTTCTTTAGTAGACTTAGTAGTTGACTTAAAACAAGACGTAACAGTTGAACAAGTGAATGCAGCGTTCAAAAAAGCGAGTGAAGGTCCATTAAAAGGAATTTTAAATTACTGTGAAGAACCATTAGTTTCCGTTGATTTCAATACTACAACTTACTCGTCTACAATTGATGCACAACTTACAATGGTTATGGGTACGAGAAAAGTTAAAGTAATGGCTTGGTATGATAACGAATGGGGTTATTCTGCAAGAGTCGTAGA
>JAAYHP010000471.1 GCA_012735355.1 Lysinibacillus sp.
GCTCGAGTCGGGCCCGTGGAAAGCGTCCCCGGAACGGAAATCAATTTTCAGTTTAATATCAAAAACTCATCATTTTCTTTTAAGAGAAAATGATGAGTTTTTACTTTTGTCCCAACCTCTTTTTTTATTTTATTTTTTTGCTAATGCTTTAGCTAAATATTCACGAATTGATTCTTCTCCATTTGCTAGAGCTTCTTTCTCTCTTGCTTCATCTTTCGCCATTTTTTCTTCTGCCTTTTTAATGATTTCTTCTTCTTCCCCTTGTGGTACGACAACAACACCATCGATATCCCCAATAATGAAATCGCCCGGTTTTACACTTACACCACCAATAGCGATTGGAACATTTACCGCACCACCGCCATGTTTATTTCCAGCAGCAACCGTTGTCCCTAAAGAGAACACTGGAAAGCCAAGTTCACGTATTGCTGCGATATCTCTAATCACTCCATTGACAACAAATCCTTGAATACCTACTCCTTTTGCAAGAGATGCTACAAAATCTCCTGCAACTGCCCGGTTTGTATTACCTTTCGCATCAATGACGAGAATATCCCCTTTTTGTGCTATACTAATTGCTTCAAGCACCGCCCCGTTTTCCCCATCTGGTAACCTCACTGTTACAGCACGTCCTGCAATTTTATAACTGTCTAGAAGAGGCTTTATTTTCGCATCTAAATTTGTATGTCCTCCTGTGGCATCAGAAATAGCTGTTGTAGGTATTGCTAGAAATCTTTCTACAATATTAGACATTTTCCTTATAACACCCCTTATGATTTAACTAAATATTCCAATAATTTTAATAATAAATTATAAACTTTCCTTTTTCCACAATAATTTCTTTAATATTCACTATTTTTTAATAAAGTATAGGAGTACCATTCATTTCTGAACATATAATATTAATAAAAAATATTATATTGTTTCCTTTAACGTGAAATCATCATGCGTAAAAAATCTTCAATATGGGTACACTGTAATTAAATAACACCCCTTTTCAATACATAACTATTCAGGGAGTGACATAGCAATGATTATAAACCGTTTAGTGAAAGAATGCATTAATGAAAATGGGGAAAAAGTGTATAAAATGGTAACCCATGATATCGATGTCATTGCTAAAGCAACAGGTGGACTTGCACCGACGATTATTTATATGCACAACAATCAAGATGTTACGGACGATATTCGACAAATTCGCTTTAGTGCCCGCTCACCCTATTCATATATTGAGGATTATGATGAATTCCAAACGATGCTTTATCACAAAGAGCAAAAGGCTATTAACGATCTATACGATTCAATTAGCTTGCGCCCGAAGAATATGACCCCAGGAGAGCAAACGTTGTGGAGTTTTGGGATTTTACTATTAATGACGATTCCGCTACTTGTAGCAATGTTTATTCTTAACTAATGGAAGGTGGGACGATAGATCTCCCACCCCTCTTTTTATTTAAACCGTTGAATTTTCCATTAATGATTTTCTTGCTTGGGCGAGGATTGCCTTTTGAAGCAGCTCAAAAAGGTCATGTTCCGTTTTCATTCCATACTTATCAAGGAGCTCGTCCATTTTTTCAATGGGGTTTCCTGATGCAATGGCTTCTAATAATCTCTTACTATAATGCC
>JAAYHP010000472.1 GCA_012735355.1 Lysinibacillus sp.
AAAATAAAACAAAATAACAAAGGAGAAATAATGATCCTTGAATAAAAACATTATTCCCACTTCTGTGAAGAAGTTGGGCTACATGATCCGAAATCATACCTATGATAATAATATACGATAAACTTAAGCATACTTTCAGCAAGTCCAAATTGTAACAATATAACAATATAAATACACTGACGAAAAAAATAATGACAACCATATATGGCTTCATATAGAAAAAAACTAATGCAGAAATAAAAAATATAAATAAACTAATGGATATGGAAATGAAATTTATTGGAATCCTTTTTAAATAAAATAGTGAAAGGAAAACTACTACGAACTCGACAGTATAGAATATAAAAAGATTCTCCTCTACAGATAGCCCTCCCACGATTCAATTCACCTTAAAACTTAATTTCTTTCTTTAGTTTTTCAGGTATTTCAACTTCATGGAAAAGTACCGTACAGCCAGTAATACTTGCCGTGTTTGCTAAAGAAATGAAAAAACCAGAAATCGTGCTTAACATTGTTTTAACCATTTTCATTACCTCCAACAATTTTTTGTGTAATCACCGCTACTGTTTGTAATAGAATACCATACAACATGAATTTTTGAATTTTGGCGTCTACGAATATCATTATAATCCAAATTAATAATAACCGAATATACATTTTATTTTTCAGGTATCGTCGGTGGTTATTATTAAAAATAGGTCGTTTTTTTGTCCCTACAGGAGCTAAGACACACAAAAAAATTGTACATAAAAATAGCAAAGGAAAAACAATTGGTGAATTAACTTGTATTTGATCTATTATATAAACACTAAGTGGGAGAGCCACAACACTAGAAAGTAAACATATAACACTATTTTGAAAATGGAAACCTAAACCTACTTGTCTTAAAGCAAAAAATGTTATATGGGTGATAAAAGTAACGAATAAACAATCTAATAAGAAAGCAATCATATAAACAATTACTAGTTTCCATAATTCATTAAAGAAAATTTTAATACCAAATTTAATTTTTTCCTGTTCTAACTCACTATGTTGTTCCTGAATCAAAACATTAGCAATCCAATTCTCGATTCTAGCAATTAAATTCATAAATTGTTATCACCAATTTAATTGTAAATTTTTTGTCAATTTTTCGTTGAATAAATCTTAATTGTTGTATTTTTAATCATAAGTGCAAAAATATTTCCTATTTATTCTATATAATGTAACTTTTTGTTCAGCTGGCTCGTACAAATAAAGTAAAGGAGGAATGACTATGGGGAAAAAATTAATGAAATCATCGACGGATAAGATAATTAGTGGTGTATGCGGTGGTATTGGTGAATATTTCGGCATCTCTTCTACGATTGTAAGATTACTATTTTGCTTTACAGGTTCTTTTTTATTGTATTTACTCCTCGTTTTGTTTTTAGATGAAAAACCTACTCTACAATTGTGAGGAAGTACTTTTGGATTCCTAAGACATAAAGAATAATACCCCAAAAGCAACTTTAGACAAAATACGAAAAGCTATTCCTCTTTCTCAAACTCTTCCCCTCTAATCATGTTCGTTGACGAATACAACTAGAAAATGATATCTTTTTTACAATTTATTGAACATTTATAATGTTTTATATTTTATCCTTCTATTATCTTTATGGGGGGAGTATAGACAAAGGGGAGGTACAAATGAATAAATGGCTTTTTAGTATTTTAGTAGTATTAACTACAGCTTTAATGGGGTCTTCTTTTGCCATCGGTAAGATTGGTCTATCTTACTCAACACCTCTTTTATTAGTTGGCTTACGATTTTTCTTAGCTGGTGTCATTATGGCAACTGCTGTTTTATTATTACGAATACCCCACCCTAAGAGGTTCTCCCAGTGGATTAAAATTGCTGTTATCGGCTTCTTTCAAACAGCTGGTGTCATGTCATGTATCTTTGTTAGCTTGCGTACAATAACAGCTGGTCAATCTTCTATATTGACTTTTATGAATCCACTTTTAGTCGTAATATTTGGAACGATATTCATGAAATTAAGTTATAGCCCGCGACAATGGTTAGGTGTAATTTTAGGTTTTATCGGGGTTTTTATTACCCTTGGGGGACAGTTAAGCTTTCAAATCGGGACACTACTTGCGTTCCTTTCCGCAGTGTCATGGGCAATTGGAACATTGATCATTAAAAAATGGGGTGGTGAGTTTAATACTTGGTTACTCACCGCTTATCAAATGTTATTTGGCGGAATTATATTATTAATTAGTAGTTTTATTTTAGAAAATCCTTCTTTTGAAATAAATGCTTCGTCCGTAGCCATTTTATTATGGTTGGCCATTATGGCATCAATCGTTCAATTTGCTGTCTGGTTTTATCTTTTACATAAAGGTGATCCTGGTAAAACAAGTGCCTTTCTGTTTTTAGCACCATTTTTCGGCGTACTTTCAGGATGGCTGCTGCTCGATGAAATGATCAATTGGCACGTAACGATTGGTGGTATTTGTATATTTACCGGCATATTCCTCGTAAACTGGACTCATAAAAAAGTGACGACGTATCAATTAGAAAAAGCCCCGTAGAAATTTTCTTCTACAGGGGCTTTCTTCTCCTCACTAGCCTTCCGCTACTTTAAACCTTAAAACGGTCTTTAACTTTTCCGGCGCCGTTTTCCTTACGTCAGAAATATAAATTTCACGGTGTGTTTTTTCTGCCCTCTTTAAATTGTTTTCCGCACAAAATTGTTCCATCAATTCGAAAGTTTTCGGCTCATCATCGTAACTTCCGATATGCATTGCTTGTACGCATAACCCTTCCGTCATCGTTTCAAATTCCACTTCTTCTACATTCAAATGAGGCTTTTTTTCTTTCACCGATTGAACCGCGTACTCAAACAATTCCTCTGTAACAAAATCCGGCTGCCGAATCATTAATTTATATACGAAATGGTCCTTGTCCAAATAATCGAGCTTTCTTCCCTCTTCATCTAAATCCCAATGTCCTTCTAACGGGAACACCGTATATTCAAAATACCCTTCTGGTATAATCCCCTTTTTAGGCATCATTCGTATTGCATAAGCTAAAGCATACAAAGTTTCCACATGCTGTTGAAACTCTTCACCATTCGGATTTCCCCGACCACTTAGCGAAAAAAACTTCATTTCAGGCACATCAATAATCACCGGATTTTTCCCCGGCAAGTAAAGTTCCTTTAATTCTTTTCTCCATTCAAACTTGCTCATTGTCATCACTCTTTTCCTATCATCATTAGAAATCGGCTTATTCTTTCCAAGTTGGTGCTTTTCATTGTTACAATGGAAATAAGAACATGTAAACAAGATAAATGGGTAAAAGTATAATACAGAAATCTTTCGTTAATTGCATACATTGAAAGGGGCATATTCATGCAAAGTATAATTCTGATTTTGATTTTACAATTAGTGTATGTTCCGTTACTTACTCTACGTACAATCTTTTTAGTAAAAAATTTAACCTTTCTCGCAGCCATAATCGGAACAATCGAAATGCTCATCTACGTATTTGGTTTGTCCCTCGTTTTTAGCGGAGATCAAAGTTTAATCGCGATGATTGTGTATGCGGTCGGCTTTGGTCTAGGAATATTTTTAGGAACGAAAATTGAAAATAAATTAGCGATTGGATTCGTGTACGTCACGATTAACACTCAAACGAAAAATCAACATTTAATAGATACCCTTCGAGCCAACGGATTTGCCGTTACGACATATATCGGTGAAGGTCGGGATAGCCAACGCTATAAATATGAAATTTTAGCTAAACGTAATCGGGAGAAAGAACTGTTTGCGCTCGTGAACTCCATCGAACCAAAAGCCTTTATTATTTCCTACGAACCAAAATCTTTTAAGGGAGGATTTTTAGTAGACCGAATGAGAAAACACGGGAGATAAAATAGAATAATCGTTGTAAAGCGGAGTCGCCCTAGAGGGTTGCTCGTCCTCTTGGGCCTTAACTCTACCCCACATACCGCTCTAAAATTCGATCTACCGAACCGCCGTACGACTCACCAAACATATTTAAATGCACAAGCAAATAATACAACTGCTACAGTTCCTTACGCTCCCTATATTCAGGAGACAAAGGAAACACCGACTGATAAGCTTCATAAAACTTACGAGAAAAACCACCAAACAACTCTGTGAACGCAATTTCAAACTCATGGTCACCAAACAAAACTGCCGGATCAATTAAATAAGGCACACCCCTTGGC
>JAAYHP010000473.1 GCA_012735355.1 Lysinibacillus sp.
AATTGAACACCCAATTTATCTAATTTTTCTTGAGCTTCTTCAGTCGTAATTGTTCCGTTTTGCAATTGTTCGTAAATCGCTTGAATTTGTGTTCTAGTTTCATCATCGAAACAGTTAAGTTGAGGTTTTTGTTCAATTTTACAGTTTTTTCGTAGGAATGCATTTGGATTTTGAGTTGGAGATTGCATTGTCAAGCAGTGTTGAACTTGAGTAGGATTCTTTTGGACTTGTCCTTTTCGTTGTTGAAAGACTGTTTGTGGCTCAATGTTTTCATCTGAAGCGAATATTGGAAATGCTGGACTGCTAATAAAACCTAAGACTAGGGCACATGACAGTAAGTAACCAAAAAATTTCCGATTCAACATTTTTTTCGCCTCCTATCGTTCTTTCTATTATTATTTTACTATAGAAAGGTGTGTAGGAAGAGAAATAGAAAAAAAGTTTATTGAATTGCCACAAATTAGGGGATGCTTTTTCGTTTAAATCTCTAATAATACATCGATTTTTCAGAAAACTCTTCCTTTTTCACTTCTTCTCTTGTATACTGTTGTGTAAATTGAATAGCAATAACTAGGGGAGTCCAATGAGTTGGGCTGAGAGGGAAACGCGATGAAGTTTCTTGACCCTTTGGACCTGATCTGGATCATGCCAGCGTAGGGAAGTTAGCGAAGTGTACTGTAAAGACTGTCAACGTCGCTGGGTCCATATTGTTTTGGGCTCAGCTTTTTTATTGAACTCTAAAGTTTTTCGGTACAACTTCCTTCTGAATCTAGATCTGTCCTTTATTATGAAAAAAGGAGAGATTTTTTTATGTCTAAACAGTCATTCAACAGAGAAAGGATTTCCATAATGTCTAGTTTTCCGGGTAGTAAAAAGGTGTATGTGGAAGGTTCAAGGCTGGATATTCGAGTGCCCTTTCGAGAAATTCAGTTAAGTCCGACTGAAGGAATTTTTGGTAAGGAAGAAAATCCACCGCTTCGTGTGTACGACACGAGTGGCCCTTATACCGATGAAAATTATACTGTGGATTTGACGAAAGGGCTTCCTGCACTTCGCCGTGGTTGGATATTGGAGCGGGGAGATGTGGAAGAGTACGATGGAAGAGAAGTAAAGCCGGAAGATAATGGCTTTAAGCGTGAAGATGATCCAAGAGCTCAAAAGGTATTTCCAGGATTAAAACGGAAGCCTTTACGAGCGAAAAAAGGAAAGACGGTAACTCAGTTGCATTATGCACGGAGAGGAATTATTACACCGGAGATGGAGTTTATTGCCATTCGCGAAAATATGAATCCGGAGTTTGTTCGTCAAGAAGTAGCGAGCGGACGGGCCATTATTCCTGCGAATATTAACCATCCTGAATCGGAGCCGATGATTATCGGTCGGAATTTTCATGTGAAAATCAATGCGAATATTGGGAATTCTGCAGTGTCTTCATCCATCGAAGAAGAAGTGGAGAAAATGACGTGGGCGACGCGTTGGGGTGCGGATACGATTATGGATTTATCAACAGGGAAAAATATTCATACGACTCGCGAATGGATTATTCGAAATTCTGCTGTGCCTGTTGGAACGGTGCCGATTTATCAAGCATTGGAAAAAGTGAATGGGGTTGTGGAAGATTTAAGTTGGGAAGTTTTTCGTGATACGTTGATAGAGCAGGCGGAACAAGGGGTGGACTATTTTACGATTCATGCAGGGGTGTTATTGAGATACGTGCCACTCACAGCGAATCGTATGACGGGGATTGTTTCCCGAGGAGGTTCCATTATGGCTCAGTGGTGTTTGTATCACCATGAAGAAAACTTCTTATATACCCATTTTGAAGAGATTTGTGAAATAATGAAAACTTACGATGTGGCCTTCTCTTTAGGGGATGGGTTGCGTCCTGGCTCCATTTATGATGCAAACGATGAAGCGCAATTTGCCGAATTAGAAACGTTAGGGGAATTAACGAAAATTGCTTGGGAACATGATGTGCAAGTGATGATTGAAGGACCTGGGCACGTGCCGATGCATAAAATTAAAGAAAATGTCGATAAGCAGATGGAAATTTGTCATGGTGCACCGTTTTATACGTTAGGGCCGTTAACGACAGATATTGCGCCGGGATATGATCATATTACGTCAGCCATTGGTGCAGCGATGATTGCTTGGTACGGGACGGCGATGCTTTGCTATGTGACACCGAAAGAGCATTTAGGATTGCCGAATCGGGATGATGTGCGAGAAGGGGTGATTGCGTATAAAATTGCGGCCCATGCGGCGGATTTAGCGAAAGGTCATCCAGGGGCTCAAGCGAGGGATGATGCGTTATCGAAAGCCCGCTTTGAATTTCGTTGGGTAGATCAGTTTAATTTATCTTTAGATCCGGAACGGGCTAGGGAATATCATGATGAGACGTTACCTGCTGAAGGGGCAAAAACGGCTCACTTCTGTTCGATGTGTGGACCGAAGTTTTGCAGTATGCGCATTTCCCAAGATATTCGAAATTACGCGAAGGAGCATGGGCTTGAGACGAAGGAAGCGATTGAGGCGGGTATGAAGGAGAAAGCGAAAGAGTTTCAAAAGGCTGGCGGGAAGATTTATCAATAAGTGGTTTTGATATTAAAGGGTGAGCCTCTTTGCTTTGGTGGAAGTGGATGCGGCCAAGGCGAAGGGGCTTTTTTTGTATAGAGAGGTAAGCGCCCGAGTTAGGAGTGTAAGCGCTCAAGTTGAGGTGTTATCCGCCCGAGTGAGAAGTGCAAACGCCCGAGTTGAGGTTGCATCCGCCTGAGGCACATAGGCCCCCATATCGTACGTATAACACCCCCTCTCCGGTGCAAGGTCCCTTTTGTCACTGGCATTTGACTCAATCGGATGGATACACCTTCAGCACAAATAGTGTCAGCAGGAGATGACCCAAAAGAAAAATGAATTCTTATTATAAAAAAAGGCTAATTAGAAAGTCGCAAACTCTCTAACTAGCCTTTTACCTTTTTAAACAAGCCTTACACCTTAAACTCATTTACAATTTTGTTCAGCTCTTCGGAGATTTCTTCGAGGGCGTCCGCGTTTTTGGCGATGTCATGCATGTTAGTGCTTGTTAGTTGAATGGAAGCTGTTGTTTCTTCAATACCTGCAGACGTCTCTTCAGTAATTGCAGCCACGTCCTCGATGGAACGTTGAATTGCTTCACTTTTTTCTGTCATTTCTTGTAGACTTTCAGACATCACATTGAGGCTTTCTAACATTTGACCAATGGAATTGTTAATTTGATTAAATGATTCGCCCGTTTGTAAAATTTGTGTCGACCCTTGAGATACTTCATGATAGCCTTCTTGTAAATACTCCATCACGACAGACGATTCATGTTGAATGGACGACACGATTGTTGTAATGTTTGACACCGATTTCGAAACTTGTTCTGCTAGTTGACGTACTTCATCTGCCACTACTGCAAATCCTTTTCCTTGTTCACCTGCTCGAGCTGCTTCGATGGCTGCGTTTAGTGCAAGTAGGTTAGTTTGCTCAGCAATTTCTTTAATCACCGACACAAGAACGGAAATTTCACGGGTTTGATTGTCGAGGTTTTCCACTTTTGCTAATGATTCAGCTACCACATAATCAATTTTCTTCATTTGCTCAATGGATGCTTGCATATGTTTGTCACCGTTAGTTGTTAAGTCAACTATATTGTGGGTAGCTTTTCGAATCTCTTCACCCCGCTGATTTGAAGAGCGCATCGTTTCAGTGAAGGCTTGCATCGTTTGAGCAATATCTGTAATATATTGTGCTTGAGAATCTGAGCCTGTTGCTAAGTTTTGCATCGTTACTGAAATTTGTTCGCTACTTTCACGAACTTGATTTGAAGTTTCCGCCAATGCGTAACTTTGATTATAAACGGATTGGGCAGTTGCGCGCAGTTTTGAAATAATTCCATGCATATCTATTGCCAATTGATTGACATTTCTACTGAGTTGTCCAATTTCATCCTTTGTTTTTAAGTCAAGTGGTTCGATAGATAAATTGCGGTTGGCCATTTCTTGCACAAATCCACCAATCCGTTGAATATTTCCTGCAATGCGTGCACTAAAGATGTAGGCTATAATACTGTATCCAATGATAAGTACTATCAAGATTAAAATCTGTAAAGTAATTTGTTTTTGCAATGCCGCACTAAATTCTGCTTCCTTTGCTACAAGTTTCGCCTCAATATCGTCTATATAATTCCCTGTACTAACGATATAATCCCAAGGTTCAAATAACTGGGAGTATGCTCGTTTCAATACAAGCCCTTCTACACCAGGTTTTTCCCACATGTATTCTGTAAAACCATCATTGGCTCCAGTAGTAGCCGCTTCAATAATATTGCGAATTAAATATGTACCGTTTGGATCTTGAATATCCATTCGGTTGTTTCCTTCATTTTGCGGTATTTCTGGATGAGCAATTAATGTGCCGTCCACGTGATCAATCCAGAAATAACCACTATCCCCATAGCGGACTTGTTTCACTAATGCATGTCCAAGTTCCTTTGCTTCTTCTTCAGTTAAAAAGCCCAATTGCTACTGATTGTAAGCATAGTCAAGAAGGCTCATGGTGCCCTCTGTTTCAAATTGAATAAGTTGGTCGTAATTTTCCATTAGTTCCTTTTCGTAATCAGCCATTTGATGTTTGTTCGAATTAATTGTAAAAACCGTATTCAAACCTACGAGAATAATAGCTACGATTAAGAAGAGAACCCCAAAAATGATTAATAGTTTGGTCCGAAATTTTTGCATTAGACATCCCCTTTTCGTAAGTTCATATAGTTCCATTTTATGTTAGAAGTGGTATTCTGTATATAATAATTCTGGTGAAATTTGGCGATTTATAACATTGCTTCTACTATTTTTATTTCATTTTATGAGAGTGCTAAAATGAAAAAAAATTCAGAGGAAATTATTAACGACATTGACCAACAATCGAAGGATTTAGTGAGCGGGCAACTGGAACAAGTAACAGGGGCTTTATCGAATTACAAAGTGACAATCGAAGAAGAAATCGATAAAAATAAGTTAAATGCGGCATATTTAGTTCAATACATAGATTCCAATGAAAATCTTACAATAGAAGCATTACAACGCTTAAAAGAGCAAACAGGAATGGAT
>JAAYHP010000474.1 GCA_012735355.1 Lysinibacillus sp.
CCTTAATGCAGCAACATATAGCTTATCACCAAAATATGCCATTCCAGAAGGAGCCCACGTTTTGTTAGGGCCGGATGTAAAAAGAGGAGAAACCATGTTTTCCTTTTGCTCTGTTCCTTCTATGATAGGCCAGCCATAGTTTTTTCCTATTTCAATTCGGTTAATTTCGTCATTGGCTTGATTACCATGTTCACTCGCATACATCGTACCATCTGATGCCCATGCTAACCCTTGGGGGTTTCGGTGTCCGTAACTAATTACGTAAGAGTTAGGAAAAGGGTTATCCTGTGGTATGGAGCCGTCTAAATTAAGGCGAAGAATCTTCCCACCTAATGAATTCAAATCTTGTGCTATGGACGATTGAAGTGCATCCCCTGTAGTAGCATAAAGCATACCATCGGGGCCAATTTTTAACCTCCCACCATGATGAACTCGACCACTCGGAATTTTATCCAGCAGCACTGCTTCTTCAGTCCATTGATTCTCCTCAAGCTTCAATCGAACAATTCGATTAAACTGTCCAGTATCATCAACATATGTGTAGTAGCCATAAGCTTCATTTGATTGCAAGAAGTCTGGTGCTAATACAAAGCCTAAAAATCCTGCCTCTTGAGCAGTAGCAAGAGGTTTTTCGAAAAGTACTTGTTGTCTTTCAATTTTTCCATTTTCTACTTTTACAATATTCCCCCTACGTTCCGAAAGGTAGAAAGTTTCTTCTACTTTTTCAATGGACCAAGGGATTTGAAGATTATTTGCAATTTCTTCAATCTGCAAAGTTGCTGTTGTTGCTATTGAATGGTTTACAGTTGATTCAGTTAATTGCTCCGTTACTTGCGGAGGCTTCATCGGTGAACAACCAACAACAAGGAAAACAAGGATCGTCATCGGAATGAACGCCTTCATCGAAATCCCCCTTCATTTTTCTTTTACCATTAACATGAACCATTTTCCCCTTGTCTAATCCTTTTTCCTTCGAGTTTGCAACAAAAAAAGACTCCAACAATATGTTTAGAGCCTTAGATTGAACATTATTTTTAGGTTTGAAATTGTTTTACTTTGTCCACAGATTAATCTGCATTTTCAATATATGGGGGATAAACGTGAGTATGTATCCCCCATATTACTAACTCTTAAAAACTTCTAACTTGTTCAAAAAATAATATTTCCATTATAATACAATACATGCATAATAGTTAGAATTTTTCCACATCTATGGGTATCTGGATGGAGAACTTTTATTTATTGATCCTTTTACCTGGCCATTAAGAAAGGAAGATTGTTTTATGATTATAGGAATAGTATTGATAATATTTGGTATCGGCTTGATTCCGTTCGGGATTCAAGCTTTAAAAGAAGAATTGTCCATATCAAAAGATTTATCCTTTGGTAGAAAAATAATCGTTGTCATTGTTAGATTTATTGATACCTTGTCTTTCAATAATTATACAAGTTGGTTGTTCGGTCTTAGTCTCGTATTAATAATAGCCGGAATTGCTTCAATCATATTACTTTAGATTATATAGATAAATTTTAGACGAATTTTCCTTAACGAACGTTACATATATTATTAAAATCTATGATTCGGTCGCTAATCTTTTCAAGTAAATGAATATGGTGACTAATCGCTAATAATCCGATATTACGTTGTTTGACTAGTTTCATCATTGCATGCCAAATTTGGGCTTGTGTAATAGCATCAAACATACTTGTAATTTCATCGGCGACAATATACCGGGTATTTGGGCTAAAGGCGCGTGCAATACAAAACCTTTGCAATTCACCGCCAGACAGTTCGCTAGGTCGCCGATTGAACCATTCCTTTTTAATCCCAAGTATATTTATAATTTCTTTATCTAGTCCCTCTACTTCTTCAATAACTTCTATAAGTTTCCACTTAGGATTGACTACTTTCTCGGGATGTTGCCAAATTAATTGCACTGGGTAAATTCCTTGAAATTCCCCTTTTTCACCATCAATGATTACATCACCTTCAATTGGAGAGACATAATTAGTTATGATCTTCGCTAACGTTGTTTTTCCTGAACCACTTTTTCCATACATACCGACGATTTCACCTTGTTCAATTGTGAAGTTCAGATGTTTAAACAACCAGTCGGAACGTTCGTATTTAAAGCTTATATTTTTTATTTCAAGCATAAAGGCATCGAACCATTTCGTTATCACTTATTTCTTGTAATTTAGGTTTTTTTATCCTACAAATTTTTGTTGCTTTAGGACATTGATCAGAAAACACGCAACCTTTTATAACGATAGACGGGGAAGGTTGCGAACTATCCATAGGAACAAATCCGTTTTGAGGTAATGCATTCCACAATGCTTTTGTATATGGGTGACGCAATTTTTCACCTTTCTTAGTAAAATTTTTTCGGGGTACAATTTCAACTGTTTCTCCTGCATAAAAGACTGCTATTTTATCGGCTATTTTTAGGGCAGCTTCTATATCATGAGTAATCATTACAATAGCCCGATGATCATTAGCTAATATTTTTAATTGGAGCAACAATTCGTCTAACGCTTCAAGATCTAATCCATTTGTTGGCTCATCGGCAATTATTAACTTTGCCTCACTTGCTAATGCCATCGCAATAAATATTCGCCGTATCATCCCTCCCGACAAGGTGGATGGTATTTCCTTTATGATTGTTGGGGAAAGCCCAACCTTTTGAAAAATACTTTTTAACACTTTTTGTTTGTTTTTTTGTTTAATGAATGTCTGTACTTGTTTTCCTACTTTCATTAAAGGATCAAGTGCATTCGTCATTTGTGGAAGGAGCATTATGTCCTTTCCTCGAAGTTGTTTTTTCCTCTTTTCCGTCAACGGGCTCTTTTCAAAATTCACCGTACCTTCAATCATTGAGTTTTTCGGATGTATTCCTAATATGGCGTCGGCCAATAAACTTTTACCAGAACCACTTGCACCAACAATTGCGACGATTTCTCCATGATGAATCTTTAAATGAAAATCCCTTATGACATACAAACGCTCGGGAGTATATCCTTTTTCAACCCGTTCAATTGTTAATGAGAAGTTTTTTACTTCTAGTAAATAGTTTGCATGTCTCTCCTCGGGTACTGCATTTGTTGTATATGTAAGCTCATGTAAAATGCTCATCAATTAAATCCTTTCTTTATTCACGGTTTATAAATTTTCGGAGATTGTTACCTAATGCATCGAAAATGGCAACCATTGCGATAAGTGATATACCAGGAAAGAGTACTAACCACCACATTCCAGTTGATAAATATTTCATCGACTCGGATAAAATTATACCTATTGCAGGTTGTTCAGGTGATAAACCAAATCCTAAAAATGTAATTGCCGATTCATGTAGTATTGCATGCGGAAATAATAAAACAAACCCTACGAATAACTGAGGGATTAAATGTGGGATAAAATGATGTTTTACAATCCACATTCGTGATTTTCCTAATTTCTTTGATAATTGTACATATTCAGCTGATTTAATTTGCATTATTTCCGCACGTAATACTCGAGTCAAAGTAGGCCAATGGGTTAATGCAATTCCAACGACAATTCCTTTTATGCCTCCACCTAACACAAAAGCAATTAAAATTAATGCTACAAGATGGGGGATGCTTAAAAATAAATCTATTAAAATCGTTACAATATAATCTAATAGTCTACTCTTGGAAGCTAACAAGCTTAAAGTTAAGGCAAGAACAGCACTAATGGATGATGCTAATAATCCGACTTGAAAACTTAAATTTAAACCTTTTAATGTTCGCATAAACATATCCCGGCCTAACCAATCCGTTCCAAACAAATGGACTAAAGAGGGACTTAAGTTTTTTTCGCTCAAATTTGCTTCAATTTGTTCTTCTCCGATTAAAAAGCCACTTAGAACGAAGATGAAAAAGAAAAATAATAGTCCTATAATTTTTAACAAAAGACGTTTTCGATGAATCGTATTTTGAGAATCCATTTGAAAGGTACTTTTCATATCATTTCACCATTTTTCATCCGTAAGTAGATGATGTAATACAACAAATCTGCAAGTAAATTTCCAACAAATACGAAAAATGCACTAAATACGACGATTCCTAACAAAAGAGGAACATCACTATTTAAACCTGCTTGAACAATCGCTTGTCCTAAACCAGGATAAGAAAAAACTTGTTCCGCTAAAATAACGCCTCCGAACAATTCTCCAAAGGAAGTAAAATGAACGGAAATAGCAGGGAATAGCGTATTTCTAAAACCATGCCTCGCAAATAAGAGAATTCCTTCTTCTCCTTTTGCTCGAGCAAATCGTATAAATTCTGCATCTAAAATCTCTACCACTTTTTGTCTTGTATGTAAGGCGATATTGGAAACGCCGATAATGCTTAAAGTCAATGCAGGTAGCAGTATATGTTTTAAACGATCCAACAAAGTCACTTCTTCCGCCAACATCCCGATTGGAGTACCCAATCCTATCGGATATAGGCCAAGCCATAAAGAGAACACAATTAATAGTAATATGGCAATCCAAAAGGTAGGTGTTGAAGCAAGGGTGAAACAGTAAAATTTTATTGCTCGATCAATGATAGTTCCTTTATTCATGCCCGCAATCACACCTAATCCATAGCCAAATATTCCTGAAACAGCCCAAGAGATTGCCATTAATGCAAAGGATGCTAAAAACTTTTCCTGAATGATAGAAAATACGTCTTGGCGATATAAAAGGGAAGTTCCTAAATCCCCTTGTAAAAACATTTTCATCCAATTAAAAAATTGCTTGTACTTTGGTTCATTAACTCCAAAATGTTCAGCGATTTCTTCTTTTTGTTCTTCGCTAACAACCATCATTTCGGCACCGAGATACGATTGAACCGGATCTACAGGAGAGAAACTAACGAGTGTAAAAGATAAAGCGATAACGGCAAATAGCAATATAGTAAATTTCATTGTTCGCAAAAGAATAAACTTAGCTATATTCGTTAGTTGCAACGTTATCTACCTTCTTTCTATACTAATTACTCCTCCCACGTCCAATCAGAAATAAATTCTGTAATCGGCCAACCGTGCCCATGGGGTTGTATTTTTTGCTCACCAATATTTAAGTTTTCATTTATAAAATATACATGTTGTAGATTTACTAACCACACCCAAGGGGCATCCCCCAGCGCTGAAAAACCAGTTTCTCCATCCCATTGGGCCTTTTTCCAAAATTGATTTGCCTCTTCTTGTGTTGTTGCGGTAATTGCTTGTTCCATATATTGATCTACTTTTACGTTTTCATAATAGTTTGCATTGGAATAACCTTGCCCGCGATACTCGCTATGGTAAAGATGGTACATCTCAATCGGATCATGGCTACCCCATCCCATTAAAACAGGAGTGGTATGCATGATTTCTTCTATTTCACTCCGACTTTTTCCTTCTGTTTTTACGTCGATTCCGATTTGTTTCACCATTTGTTTAAAGGCGATTGCTAACGATTGTCGCGTTTGATCATTTGCAGGATAAACTAGGGTAAAACTTGCTTCTACTCCATCTTTTTCAAAGATACCGTCAGCATTTTTCGACCATCCGCCATCGATTAATATTTTTTCTGCTTCTTCTAAATTTCCATCTTCAAATACCGTTTCTTCATTCCACCAAGGCAACTTGTCTGCGACAGAAAATGCGGGCGTTCCGAATCCTTCAAGTACATCTTCAACTAATTGCTCTCGATTAATGAAAACATTGAGTGCTTTTCGAATGGCAACATCCGACGTCACTTCATGACCAATCTCAACCCCTTTTACGGAATCGAAGGTCGGTTTTACGAAAGGCAACATAATGCCGCGATTGTCCACACTATCCAATGCTAATAATTTCATTCCAGATATATCTTCTTTCGCCAAATGTGGTGGAACAGCTACAATATCTACTTGTCCCGCCTTGGCAGCTAAAAAAGCGGAATATTCTGATAAAAATAGAAAGGTTAATTTTTTAAATGGTGATTTTTTGCCGTAATAATAAGGATTTTCTTCGACAATTAATTGCTGTCCTTTATCCCATTGGACTAATTTGTACGGTCCTGACCCAATCGGATTTTCATTATACTTTTCAGAATAAGCATGTTCAGGTACAATTCCAAGCATTGTTAAAATATATAAAAATGTTGATTGGGGTTTTTCTAAAGTAAATTTCACTGTATATGAATCTAGCTTCTCCATCTTTTTTAAGTTGTGCAAATCGACGACTGAATGACTATTTTTTGCTGTTTCAAAAGTAAAAATGACATCATCGATAGTTAGTGACTCTCCGTCGGAAAATTTCACATCATCCCGAATCTGTACTGTCCAATCTAATCCATCGGGACTTACTTCATATGCAACTGCTAAATCATATTGAACGTTAAAATGACGATCTAGTGTAAGCAATGTACTTTGAAATAAAGGCGATCCATACCTTCCCCAACCAGTCGTTGGGTCAAATCCATCGGTAGGTTCTGATCCTATCGCTAAAACTAAACTATCTTTTTCTCTTTCATTCTTCTCTGAGATTTCATTAGAACTTGAAGTGGAACATGCTACTAGCATGAAACTTGCTAATATTACTGTTAGCATCCCTAAATATATATTGCGAACGTTCACATTAATCACCTTTATCATATTATTCAACGGGATACATTGTAGAAATGATTGCTGCTTGCCCTAAACTAATACAATTGTCACCCAACGGTATATCCTCTTCGAATAAAATTTGTATGTTTAAGCATAACAAGTCGATAATGTCTGATAATAATAGACTGTTTTGAAACACTCCTCCAGATAAAACGACCGAATCAATTTCATATGTTTCGCAAAGTGAATGAATAGCAGTAACAACCCCTTGTGCCAAACTGCGATGAAATCCTCTTGCAATAATAGTTGGTGTTTGGCCATTCATCTTTGAATGAATCATCTCTTCAAATAAAGGTCGATAATCTAATTGTTTACCTGTCCATGGAAATGGGTACACTTCTTTTATTGTAGAATCACTAGCAAGATGTTCTAACCAAATAGCCGCTTCCCCTTCAAAAGAAATGGCACGGTGAAAACCTAATAATGCTGCAACTGCATCAAATAATCTTCCTACTGAAGTTGTTGGAAATGTGCGAATATTCTTTTCCCTAATTTTCAATGATTGAAAGAAGTGCTTTGGTAATTGTAATTGTTCCAGTAATTCTTTGTTGAAATCTCCAATAAATCCTGCTAATGCTTGTAGAGGCATCGTTGCTGCAGCATCACCGCCAATTAGATCTGCATTTTTTAAATGTCCTTGTCGAGTAAATCCTTCTTTTACGCTTCCTACAAATATTTCTCCACCCCAAATTTCATCATTCTCGCCATATCCAGCTCCATCAAAAACGATTCCAACGACGCGCTCAGACAATTTATTTTTTGCAGCTAATATTGATGCAAGATGTGCTTTATGATGTTGAATGCCGATATGTTTATATCCTTGTAATTTTTCCGCATATTGACTAGTAAAGTAATGAGGGTGTAAATCATATCCGATAATTGTTTCGCTTAATGAGACTCCATGGATTTGTAAATACTCTTTAATTGTCCGTTCAAACTTTAACTGAGTATCATATTTTGTTAAATCTCCAAGATGATGACTCATAATTACTTTCTGATCTTTTACTAGGGTAACCGTACTTTTCAAATCTGCACCGACAGTTAAAATTGGTCGAGATGATGGTAACATTATGTTTAGTGCATTGTTATAACCCCGTGACCTTCTAAAAGTTACTAACCCTAGTTTCGTCTGTTTTACTACTGTGTCATCAACACTGCGTTCAATCGGACGCTCACCAATTAAAGTAGCACATTGGAAATCATCAACTAGTCTAGATAGTTGTTCTTCTTTATGAATCGTAGGTTCGCCAGGATAATTTGCACTTGTCATAATTAAATAACGCGGCGCACCATAATAAAATAGTAAATGTTGAAGCGCTGTATAAGGTAGCATAATTCCTAAATCAGTATTATTTGGAGCAACAATTTCGTTGAGATCCCCCTTTGATTTAGCTAATAAAATAGGTCGCTTGTTCGATAATAATATTTGCTCTTCTGTTTTTGACAAATAAACAATCTCTTTTGCTGAATCTAAGTCTTTCACCATCATCGCGAAAGGCTTTCTTTGTCGGTTTAATTTGTCTCTTAACCGTTGGACCGATTCTTTATTGAAAGCATCACATACTAAATGATAGCCACCATTGTTTTTAACAAGGATGATTTCACCATCATTCAATAGTTCTACTACGCGTTGAAACATCCTTTCGCCTTCATACCTTTTCCCCTTTTCATACAAATAATAGTTCGGACCACATTGCGGGCAACAATTTAATTCCGATTGAAACCTGCGATTTTGTGAATCTTCATATTCGCTTTTACAAGAAGGACACATTTCCCAATTTTCCATCGTTGAATTTGCACGTTGAAAAGGAATTTTTTTCATCAAAGAATATTTCGGTCCACACAAAGGACAACCTATATACGGATATAAATATCTTCTATTACTAGGATCAAACAGTTCTATTAGACAATCTTCACAAATAGCGGTATCAGGTAAAAAGGATGGATTATTTTTGTCATTTGTCATTTAGTATCCCTCTTTAAGTGATGAAGTTTAATAGATTTTCCTAATGATTCTATATTTATTGTTAACAAATCCGTGGGAGGGGATCACCAACTAACATGTCTATCGCTCGTGTTCCTCCGTAGGAAGAGCGTGAAAGTACGATATGACGATCACTTTCCTGTACTTCACCGATGATTGTTGCCAGTTCTCCTCCTGGTACCTCTTGAATTGCTTTTAATGCTTCTTCAGCATATTCTTCTGAAACAACTGCAATAAATTGGCCTTCATTCGCGATATGAAGCGGATCAAGTCCTAATATTTCACAAGCGCCACGTACTTCTGGACGAACTTTAATTGCCTCCTCTTCAAGAACAATCGATACTTTTGCATCTCTAGCTAATTCATTTAATGCTGTTGCCATTCCACCTCGAGTTGGATCACGCATCCATTTTAATCCTGGTGCTGCCACATCAATTAGCTTTTTAACAAAGGGCCATACCGAACGAGTATCTGACTTTATATCAGCCTCTAAATCTAGTTCTCCCCGCGCTAAAAGAATCGTAATCCCGTGATCTCCAATCGGTCCTGAAAGGATTACTTTATCTCCTTGTTTGACACGCTTTGCACATAAATTTACTCTTGGATCCACAAGGCCAATACCAGCCGTTGTAATAAATAGTTGATCTGCTTTTTGATGTTCTACCACTTTTGTATCGCCACCAACGATAGAAACGTTTGCCTTATTTGCTGCTTCACCCATCGCTTTTATTTCTTCCTCTAATATTGCCGTTTCAAGTCCAGCTTCGATAATTAGTGTTGAAACAATAGCTAGCGGTTTTGCGCCTCCCATTGCAAGGTCATTTACTGTCCCATTTATCGCTAACTCACCAATCGATCCGCCTGGAAATTTAAGAGGACTGACTACAAAACTGTCTGATGTAAAAGCAATTTTTGCATTTTCAGCTTGTACATATGCTGCATCGTTTAATTCGTTTACCTTTAAATAAGGTGCTACCAATCCTTCGATTAATTTACGACTTGCTTTCCCTCCTGCACCATGGGATAGCTGAATAGTGGATTCTTTAAAAACAACTTTGTCATTTAGCATGTCAACTGCTCCTTTTCTTAACAACAATTAAATTTATCTCGCTTAAAATGCGACCGATGAAAACATATGGTTATAGTAAGTTGCACACGCTCCTTCAGAAGAAACCATTAAAGCTCCAATTGGATTATCAGGAGTACATACTTTTCCAAATAGTTTACATTGATTAGGTTTGATAATTCCTTTTAACACTTCACCACATTGTGCATCTTTATTCTCTTCGACAATGATTTTTTCAACATTAAAATAGACTTCTGCATCCCATTTTTCAAATTCCGGTCTTAGTTTTAATCCCGAATTTTGAATCGCCCCTAATCCGCGCCATTCGAAAGCTGGTCGATCTTCGAATACTTGATTCATAATTTCTAGTGCGGAAACATTGCCCTTTTCTAAAACAACCCGCTTATATTGGTTTTCAACTTTTGCTTCTCCTCTTTTTAATTGTTTGATTAACATTAAGATGGACTGTAAAATATCCAATGGTTCGAAACCTGAAATTACGATTGGCTTCTTATATTTTTTTGCGATAATTTCATATGGTTTTGCACCGATAATGACCGATGCATGGCCTGGTCCGATGAATCCATCAATTTTCATATTTGGTTGGTCTAAAATAGATTGTAAAACTGGTACAATTTTCACGTGGTTTGAATAGACAAAAAAATTATCGATATTTAATTCTTTCGCATTTAATACTGTTATTGCTGTGGAAGGTGCAGTTGTTTCAAAGCCAATCGCAAACAAAATTACTTTTTTATCTGGATTTTTTATTGCAATATTTAATGCATCGAGCGGTGAATATATCATCCTAACATCTGTACCGGTTGCTTTATAATTTAATGGTGAGCCAAACTTCCCAGGTACACGCATGACATCACCAAATGCTGTAAAAACAACATCTGAATTTTTTGCTGCAATCGTCAACACTTCATCGACTCGACCAGGTGGGAGTACACAAACTGGACATCCTGGCCCATGGATAAACTCAATATTTTTCGGCAATAATTTTTGTAAACCAAAATGGAATATAGAATACGTATGTCCCCCACATGCTTCAATAATCCGAAAATGATCATTCGCATCAACAATCCGCTCAATTTCATCAAGGGTTTTTCTAATTAACTCCGGATTGCGAAACTCATCAATATATCGCATTTTCAATGGAACCCCCTCCAAAGATTTACGAAAAGTTTATTTTCAACTATTCAAATTGATATCCTCGTACTTCTTCTAACGCTTCCATATCTTCACCAATTTCTTGCAATAATTGCAGTTGCTCTTTTGCCTCTTTCTCACTAATTTTATTCATTGCGAAGCCAACATGAATTAACACCCAATCGTTTACATGAACACCTTCATTTTTTATTAAACTGATATTTACTTTACGTTTTACACCTGAAACGTCGATAATCGCATATTGATTTTGATCATCAACCATTTCAACAATTTTCCCCGGAATCGCCAAACACATCTTTATCCCCCCATCATTTCGTTAATTGCCAGTTCTAATCCACAATTTCTTATTTTCTAATCGGACTGGAAATGGCTCCAATTGAATATGCGGAACGGTTATACATTCCCCATTTGTCAAATCAAAGCGAAGTGTTTTATCATGTCCGATTAAAAACATATTATCTACTTGTTCAACTGTCTCTTGTGAAAAAGGAATTCCCCGGTGTGGACATCGATTTCGATAAGCCATAATCTTGTTGTCTATAATAATTAACAACACATCAATATCGTTGATTGTAGTGTAGTAAGGTTTATTTTCATGTAAATCTTCTACATTTGGCCCTTCTCTCCAACCAGAATCAATTAATTCATCTTCATCTACTTTTCTATTAAATGGCATATATCCTGGAGATAAATCGTTTACCATCTCGACTTTTTCTATTTCTGGAATTCGAGTTTTTATTGCTTCTTCAACGCCATTTTTTAATGTAACTGCTGATAAGGAGCACCCAGAACAAGCTCCTTGAAGCCGAACATACACAACACTTCCTTCAATTTTTTCTAATTCAATATCTCCACCATGAGAATTTAAATAAGGTCGAATTTCTTCCATTACAGCTACGACCTTTGTATATAAGTTTTGTTTAATAATTCCATGCAATAAAAGCATCGCATAGACAGAAGGATCTTCTACGGCCTCCAACATTAATCTTTTTCCTTCATCGGTTGTTCGTACTATTTTCACAAGTTTTCTAAGCGCTTCTTCATGGAACTCTTCAATCGCTTTCTTTAATTCCATTATTTTTTTCAATTGGTAGTCCGTAAAATCCATGTTTCTTATTTCTTGCAAAATTTGATCAATTCGTTCTGTAAGGTACTCAACATTTTTCGATTGCGTGCCCAATAGGCTTCACCCCCCAAAAGCTAAATGCTGTTCGAGCACTTCCTCTGCTTTTTGTTTTAATAGTTGTCCAAACACTTCCTTCGCCATTTTCTCTACGATTTCTTCCACCGTTAACTCTTGTTGTAAAATCGGTTGTAGATTGTACCGCCTTTTTGCTAGTGCTTGTAAAATAAAACATGAACCTTCAGGATTATCGAATAAAAATTCTTCAAAAAATGCATCGATGAACTTTTCTAACCATACCCCGTTACCATAAGGGTCTGTATGTAAAAGCTCCAAAGCGTTTTTCGCTCCTTCACAGCGTTGAATAACTCGCTCTACAAATCGCTCTGTTGCAATTTGCAAAATTGTATTAAAATATTGTTTTTCATAATCCTTCACCAGTTTCCCCCCACTATTGCTTGGACAGTTCTTCTTGTTTCATTTTAATTTCAAGCAACATATCTTCTACTACTTTTATAGACTCTCTATCTCCTAGTTCTTCAAAAATTTGCTTCGCTTCATTTAATTTCGGTACCGCGCTAGAAAATGCACCTAGATGGGAAAGTGCTGTACCTTGATTCGCAATGAGTCGCGCATAGCCATGGGGATCCGATTCCTTTGTTCGTACTTTTAGCACATCTTCATATAGAGCTACCGCTTCCCATAAGTTGTCTTCAATATGAGAAGATTTAGCATATTGCAATGCATTTGCTAAATTAATTGTTGCACTGCACCATAAATCTGTATGGTTTTCTTTATTTAAAAAGCGCAAAGCTTCCCTAAGGGATTGAATTGCCATCGCACTTTTTAAATGGTAGTTATGTGCATTTGGTGGCATCGCTAAATAGGCTAATGCTAAGTTCATATGAACCATTGCATATGCTTCAGGATAATTATCTTTCCGGTATGTTTTTAACGCTTTGTTATAACATTTGATAGCTTCTAAATAATAAGCATTATTTTTATCTGCTAATTCTTGATATGCTGTTCCTAATTGAAAGGTAAGTTCTGCACGCATATCTTCAAAGGATGAATGTTCCGTTAGTGACAAAGCGGTTTTATATAAATCTACTAACTCATTATCTATCATGCCAATTGATTGTTTCGTTGCCGCCACTTCACTTAGCAATCTTGCTGAAAAAATTGGAGAAATCCCTTTGACTATTTGAGCAGCTTCTTGAAGCAATTGAATACCTTTCATCCAGTTATCTTTTTGAAATGCATCATAAGCATGTGTCGCTAAAATGAAGGCTCTAATTTCATCAGAAGTAATATCGTTATAACGGGGAGGTTCTTGCTTCATATTTAAACGCCATGCTACTGCATCTAAAAGTAATAACAAATCTCCTTCCACCATTGATTTTGCCTTCATGTAATGTTGTTCTTCCGGATATAAAATGAAGCGATTAAAATAGCCTTCTTTCGTGTCAGGTAATAATTCCTCAACCCGTTCAACAGGTTCTCCTTCAATAGCTGCTAAAAAAAATTGCCATTCTTTCGGACAAGGTTTAGGTATAAAACCTTGTAATAAAGAAGGCATAATGGTATCCGCATTGTGTATAGGCGGTAACAAAAAGAAACCTGCTGTACCTGGAAATACACCGATTGGCTGACGTTTCAACATGTACTACTCCCCCCTTACATCATTTCTCTTTTGAAAGACTACAAAACTTTTCTTTCTTTTAAATAGAGTGGAATACGAAGAGCCAATGCTTTTTCATCCCATTGGACATCCCTTTGTCCATAATCTACATCATCCGGTAAAAATTCTGCTATTAAAACCGAACGATCCCCCTTAGCATTGCGATATTTTAATATTAATCCACCAGCTCCCACGTAATTCACCGGCATGATGAGCAAATCTTGTCCTTGCAACATTGCAATGATTGCACCCGTCGTAAAATATCGTTGTGCAATTTCTGAAGGGATTTGTAAATAGCCTGACTCAGTAATTTGACACTTCAATTTCTTCACCTGAAACTTTACGAATGATTTTTTTAGCTAACTTATTCACGCTTTCTTCCACTTTTGGTGTAAGCCCTGTACCATAAGATAAATCTTGGGCTTCAATTAAGTAGACGGTTACTTTTTTTGGAAACTCATTTTTCAATAGCCATCGCCCCATGGCAATTGCGTGATCCCAACGAAAGTCATGCATGTTTATATTTTCTAACGGTATTGCTTCTACCTCTTCCCCGGGTATTTCAAATACGGTCCCCGGTTCCGCTCCCGTTGTACAAGCATCAATAATAATTAATTCTTCAGCTTGTCCGATTTGAAATATGACATCCATTCCTGCCGTTCCGCCATCTGCTAAACGAACATTCGAAGGAACACCTAAATCCCATAACTTTCGTATTAAAATAGGACCAGCACCATCATCTTTTCGAATTAAATTCCCACAGCCTATAATTGTTATCATGTTGTCCCCCATTAGAAAAAACTTTTATTGAATAAATTAGAGGGCTTTATGAAAAAATTGCCCTCTAAGTATTTAAGATTTAATTTGTTAAAAAAATAAGTATTAACGCTTAAAAATTCGTTACTCGATATTTTGCTAATTGTTTATTTGTTTTACCATCGTATGCATGGACTGTACATACTAGACAAGAGTCGTAACTTTGAGCAATATGTGCTAGTTCTACAGGATCTTCCGGATTTTTAATAGGTGTGCCGATTAGCGCTGTTTCAATTGGTCCTCTTTGTCCAAAGCGATCACGCGGACCAATATTCCATGCAGTCGGTGTTATAATTTGATACTTTTCAATTTTTCCATCTTTCACTTGAATCCAATCCGCTAAAAATCCTCGTGCTGCTTCCGTAGCTCCAAAGCCACGACCTTCAATTAACTCGCCAGGATTCACATAAAATTTTTCGTGTAAATCTATTTGCTTTAACCAACGTTGAACATGACGGAAATATTTTGGTGCTTCATGTAATCGAGCTAGAACGCGAACCATAATACTTGGACCGATTTCTTTTACGATGTTATAAATCAGTGGATCATAGTCTTGCCAATCTTCCGCCCCTTCTCGTCCTGCAATCACTTGTCTTGCTAATGGTCCAACTTCTAACGGTGTTTCACCGCTATCTAATGCATAGCGTGGAGCTTTTGCGAATGTATATTTCCCTTGTTTTACACCTTCTTCCGGATCAAGGGGATTAGTAAATCCTTCAAACGGATGATATGAACCTGTTCCTTCATAGAAGGAATGGGTATGATCTTCGCGAATACGGGCTTGGTCAAAATCATAGAAATTCTCACCATCATATACACCTGAACGGGCAATTAATGCACTATTTCTTGATTCAATCGTTGGATGGATATATTTTTCAGGGTTTGGAAAACTCCCTGCTGCCAAATACTTACCTGGACCAGCCCCATATTTATCTAATCCTATGTCTTGGCTGTATCGAATAAATAATCCTAAATCTGATTCATAATGCTCTTCTTTTTCTTCTAACCATTCAAGTACATCCGACCAAGTTTTATTCTCAAGCCATCTTTCCATTGAACAGCCGAGTAAAATTTTTTCTAACCAATTCGTTCGGAAGTAATCCAATATCGATATAGAACGAGTAATATCAGATAATGTCGGTGCACACATGACTCCACCTGGAATCATGAAACTTGAATGTGGCCATTGTCCCCCAAAAATTGCATAGACTTCTACAGGTTTTGCTGAAATTGTTACACCTTTTTCATAGTTCTCTCCGACAAATGGCGCCCATCTTCTATTCACTTCTTCGTATAACGAAGAAGATTGATAATTTTTATGAGTTAGCCCTATGGCAAATAATGCATAGAACCAACGAGGTATACTTTGAATCGTCTCCACAGCTTGCGCAATATTTCGCACTAAAGTAGCATTCGGCGGCACTTCTGTGTGAAAGGCAGTATCGAGTGCATAAGCAGATTTCGTTAAATGGCTACCACCACAAATTCCACATATTCTTGGCGTCATGATTAACCCAGCTTGTGGATCTTTACCTACCAGTATTTTTTCGAATCCTCTAAACATTGTCGCTTCTGTCCAAGCATCGACAACTACACCATCTTTAATCGTAACTTTTACATCTAAGTCTCCTTCCACTCGACCTAGAGAAGGAACTTTAATTGTTTGCTGTGCCAAATTCTTCCCCCCTTAATATTTCGAAACTTTTCCAAAATCATGGTACAAACATATCTTCTTTTGCCCATTTTGGCGCTACAGTACGTGCAACGGCAGCGTGCGCTGAATAACTTAATGAATCCATTCCTGTTGGTACTTCCTTTGGAATCGTGCCTAATATTTTTTGCGTTTTAAATACCGTTCCTGGTGCTAAATCAAAGAATGGGAATTGAGGTTCTGTACATCCAATACACGGCATACCTGCTCTTGTTTTAGAAGATTGACGGTTCCATAAAATACGGTTACAAGATGAACGAGTCATAGGACCACGACAACCTTGCTCATAGAAGAGACAACCTTTTCTCGTTCCTTGACCAAACTCTTCCACCGGTTCTTTATATTCGTAATATTGCACTCGTGTACAACCAGTTTGAGTAAATGTTTTGAAGAAAGTTTCAGGTCGATGATATTCATCTAATGTAATATCCGATGTTCTACCAGTTGCAATCGCTACGAGTATTTGCGTTACCCAGTCAGGATGTGCGGGGCACCCTGGAATGTTGATAACTGGTAAACCTGCTTGAGAGCGAAACTCTGTCGATAAAAACCCACCAGGTTTTTCTTTGAAAAATTGTAATCCAATTGATTCTGATGGATTCGGACTCGTTGCAGGGATTCCACCCCAACATGCACAGTCTCCTATGGCAACAACAAATTTTGCTTTATGGGCTAAATCATAAATCCAATCTTTTTTAGGTCGTTCAAACAACGTATCATAGCGTCCTGTTCCGTTCGGCCCCTGAATGACTGTTCCTTCTACAACTAAAATGTCTAATTCTGTACGATCTGCAATAATGTCATCTAAAATTTCTTTTACTTGATAACCAAATTCCATAGAGACTGAATGATGGTAAAGAATATTGATTCCAAAATCAGTTATTAAATCAATAACTGTAGGTTCTTCTGCATTCAAAAAGGATTGGGTATATCCATTACAGGCTCCTCCATGAATCCAAAAAACATTTACCATTTCCCTCCACAC
>JAAYHP010000475.1 GCA_012735355.1 Lysinibacillus sp.
AATTTGGAGTATGTAATAGGTAGTAATACATTAGAAAATATTGTGCTAACAGTGGAGATGAATTACTTATAACTTTTCAGAGAGCAACATAATTTTAAGGAATGATTGAAATGAAAGTAATTGCAGATTTAATTGAAGCTTATTCTGAACATATGGGACTTCCACTTTTTTTATCAAATCTAAATGGAGAAATTGAATTGAAAAAAGATAGGCATCAATTATTGTTACCTATGTACGATTCAGTTACTACTTTTTTAGAGTTAAAAAGTGTTGCTCAACAAATAAGTAAACCTACAATTATTTCTGTATTAGAAGAATTTTATCAATCGGATATTTTCTATATTATTACTCCTATTTTTAAAGTAAATAACTCAAAAAGATTTTTAATAGCAGGTCCTTTTTTGTTGGCGTCTAAATGTGAGAAGAATTTATCTACTCAAGACAAGTGGCATATAAGTACGTTGAACGATGAAGATGTTGAAGAAAAAATAAATCATATGAAGAATTTATATCATTTGCTTATTAGTAAAGAAGAGATAGATACTAGTTTTTCGGTGCCAGAACAAATCATTAATGTCCTTGAGAAACTAGGCGATATAGAGCAAGATATTGTTGATTATGATGAGTATATTTCTAGTATCTTGTATGATTTACTTCAAATTGAAGCATTTGATTTTCTCGGCATTGCATTGAGAAATGAAGATGATGTTTTTGTAATTAAACATATATGCGGAGATAAAGTACAACATTTAAAAAATGAAAAATTTTACATTGGAGAAGGTTTACTCGGAAAGGCTGTTATTTTAGGAAAAGATTTTTACTGGAGTAAAAAGATTGATAGTAAAAGAACCGAATTTTTTAATAGATTGGGAGTTTTCTCCGAACATTTATTTGGCATGGTTTTTAAGCAAGATGAAGTTGTAAACGTAGTTATTTTCGGTGGAAGTTTTAAAGATACGATGATTAGTGAAAATTTATTAAAAGTACTGAAATTTATCTTTTATTTAATCCATCAAAAGAAAAAAATAAACATGAAATTAATTGACTCTTACTACCTCCAATCGATTTTCGCGAATTGGTTAGATTTGATGGATATTATCGTGAATGTGAAGGATCGTAAACATATTTGCTATAAAATTTTAGACTTTTGCCAAACATTAAATAATGGAAAATTTGCTTGTTTTACAACGATTCATGATGATTTTATTTACAGAGGGAACAAGCGAGATGATATCGTACAGCTCCATCAAAATCAATTAGCAGATGCTTTAAAGGAACAAAGATCAAAATTATGGATTAATCATCATTATGTGCATTTTTCTTTAGAATTTGACTTTCATATTTATGGATTTTTCACAGTAGAATTTGAAGAAAATACAGATTTCCAACAAATTACTTATATTTTTAATATGGTGAAAAATTTATTAAGACAAAACTATAATGTTTCTCTTAATAATGAATCGATTTTTGATTTACTGCATACAAGCATGCAAGAAATGAATAGTCATCAATATTATTTATCTAATCTATCAATGAATTTTGCTAAAAAAATAATCGATGTCTTTCAATTATCAAATAACAACAAAAAGCTTATAATGAATATTTGTAAAGTTTTACCGTACCGTTTTGAATATTTAAAAAAACATATTTGTCATACGAAAGAATGGAAACTTTTACAGGAAACACAAGCCTTAATACAAGGTAATGGTTACATAGATGATGATCGATTAGAAGTAAAAATTTTAGCTTACACATATATGACGATTATACAGAGAGAGAATAAAGAAAATATACGTTTTTTAAACGGTGAATTAAAAGAGATTTTTACAGAAATTTATGATTCATTACTTACAG
>JAAYHP010000476.1 GCA_012735355.1 Lysinibacillus sp.
GGAAGAATTAATTGATTACGTCAAATCAGGTGTACCAGTATTAACGTGGGTAACGATTGATTGGAAAACACCTCGCAAAAGCAATTACTGGATTATTGAAGGCACGAACGAGAAACATCAAATGTTTAGAAACTTACATGCAGTAGTAATGACAGGGTACAACGATGGTAAAGTAACGGTGATGAATCCATTAAACGGATATGAAGTCATTGATGAACAAACATTTTTCAAGTCCTACGAGCAATTAGGTTCCCACGCAATTGTAATTTTATGAATATTGCTAAAATCATATTATTTATTGAAAACTATGTAAAAAAGGTATCTCCAACAAAAAGTTGGTTGATACCTTTTTAAATTTATAAATTTTCAATATTTTTTAATGCCTCTATGTCGATGATTTCCGGTAATGGTGGAATGTCGGAAATAACATCTTGTTGTGTTAAATTTAACGGGTAGAAAGGATAATTTTCTTTAAAGTCCGCTTTAATTTGAGGAATATCTTCTTTCAACTCAACTTCTACTTTTGAAATTATTTCATTTTCCACTAACTTTACTTGAAGAATACTATCAATCGACAATAAAACTTGTTGCAGTTCATCTGGCGTATAAGGTAATTCTCCCTTTTCAATTAAAGGTTTAATCTCTTCCCGTAAAATATTTTGAGCTTCCACAATACATTGAAATTCACTTAATTTATTTACGAAACGTTGAATAGTAATTCGTTCACGTTTTTTCTGAAGGTTTAAAAAGTCCACTTTTTTCAAAATTCTTTTTAAACGTTTCTCCGTTAATTCGTTAATTTGATTTTGAATCACCTTTAAATCTTTTATAAGGCTAGATTCAAGTCGTTTTATTTCATCGTAAAGCGCCTTGCATTTTCCTTGTAAAGCATTTAAATTTTCCGCCTTATTTATTAATAGCTCCGTATAATTTTCCTCATCCGTAAACAATGTTGATACAATGCTTTTCTTGACGAATTTCTTTTGTTGCCTTTCGAAATAGTTCTGTTCCATCACATACTCACTATGAAGTATTCGATATTCCCGCACTGATTCATGATATTTTAACGCCAAATCAACAAAGTTTTCCACTTGTTCATCTTTTAAATAAGTTTCATATTCAATAGTTTGCAACAATTGATAAAGGGTTTGAATACTTTTTAGCACTCCGCTTACATGTTTATATTCATTTTCGTATTCTGCTAATATCTCTAAATCCCTTTCCGTTCGAAGATCGATGTCAATCTCCTTATGATAAGTTTTTACATTTTTTGATGCCGATAAAAAAGGTTCTCTCTCTGGAATTAATGTTACTTCCTTTTCAAACTGCTTTAACCAACGTAAAAATTGCATCGCTATTTTTCTAGTTCTCTTTTTTTTATTTAACGATAAATCATTGATTTTACTTATTAAATCATTGATATGGCTATCAATGAATAGCTGCATATCATGGCTTCTTTTTGCATTAATCGCTTGTAGGGCAGATACGCCGATATATTCTTGTACATATTTACCGTAGCGCTTTTTTTCCTTTTCGATTATTTCGGACAGGGTATTTACATCATATTCTTTCAAATTTAATAGAATAGAAGGTTTCTTCCCTTTTTGATAAAGTTTCTTTAGAAAAGCTATTTCACTATCGATGGCGGCAGAATCGTTTCGTAAAACTAAAAAAATTTCATCTACCCGATTTAATAAAGACTTTGAAAAGTAAATATCCCCCTTTTGATTCATTTCTAACGCTACCGTATCAATGAGCACGACATTTTTTAATAATTCACTGTTTACATACACTTCGATGTAATTTAAGTTTTCTCGAATTATTTGCGCTAAAAACGTATCTGAATTGGTAAATAAAAATAGGTGCTTTAAATCGAAATATGCCACACTCCCGTCATAAAAAATCGCTTTAATACATTCTTTTTTTCCATAACGAACTAAGGAATTCACATGAGTAGGAAGTTTATTGCCGACAGAAAATAAATTACGTCCAATTAAAGCATTAATTAACGTTGTTTTCCCTACCCTTTCCTTACCAAGAAAAATAATCATAACTGGAGATTCGGCATCTTCAATGATTTGTTTTAATTTATTGGAAGTATATTTAATATAAGAATTTTGTTCGATTTTGTTAGAAAGGATTTTTAGTTTTTCGACAAATAGCGTCACTGAATCAAATTCTTGTACTGCATGATAATTATTAGTCGAAGTCATTTCTCCGTTCATATAATCAACCCTTTATACTTTTATATAACTTTATTATATATGGTTTTTATTATTTTCTTGAATTAGTAAATGTTACAATACGAAAATTGGTTCTTGATGCTTATGTATGAACAATAAATTTAGTCATTTATACTTATTTATTTACCGTAGAAATAAATTATGTATTATGAAATGGATAACTTTCTTGTTTTCACAAATACTTATTAAAGGGAATCAAACTTTCTTAATAAGATATTCAAAAAATTGTCAAAAGAAATTGAAAAATATCGTAATTGAATGGCTTTCTACTAGTTTTTTATATACTGTAATACTA
>JAAYHP010000477.1 GCA_012735355.1 Lysinibacillus sp.
AATAAAGTTCATGTAAAATATGTCGCTCATACGATATTTGGAGATATCGAACTAGAAAAAGAGGTGGATTATTAATGGATAAACCTCTAAATCTTGATATGACTTACGAAGAATTAATGGAACAAAAGTTAACCAAGATTGATGCTTCTCTTGATAAACGTGAAGGTAGTTCGATGGTATTTAACGCAACGGCAGCTAACAGTGTTGAGACTGTTCAAATGCTTGTTACATTAAAACATTTTATCGATTTAGTATTTGCCGATACAGCGCCAAGAGAGTATTTAATCAGACGTGCAGCTGAACGTGGACTATCGCCTTATCCTGCAACTAAAGCAAAATTAAAAGGAGTATTTAATATCGACGTACCAATTGGTTCACGCTTCAGTCTTGATGATTTGAATTATGCGGTCATTGAAAAGGTTGGACCTGGCGAATTTATCTTGGAATGTGAAACTGCCGGGAATGTCGGAAACCTATTTCTCGGTCCATTAATCCCAATCGAATATATCGACGGGTTAACACAAGCTGAACTAACAGAAGTTCTAATACCAGGTGAGGACGAAGAGGACACAGAAGCCTTTCGAACTCGTTATTTTAATAGCTTTAATTCCATAGCGTTTGGTGGAAATCGAGCGGATTATAAGGAGAAAGTTAGAAAATTAGAGGGAGTCGGCGGCGTTCGGGTGTACCGGGGTTGGAAAGGTGGTGGTACGGTCAAACTTGTCATTATCAACTCTGAATACGAAGTCCCTACTCAAACTCTGATTGATAAAGTTCAGGAAGCTGTAGACCCAATAGACCATCAAGGTGAGGGTGTGGGACTTGCACCGATTGACCATATCGTTACAGTTTTCGGTGTGAACGAGACTCCTATTGATATAACTTTAAATATCACGTACCTAAGTGGATGGACTTGGGAAGATATTGAAGCGAATGTTTTACAAACAATAGATGATTATTTCAAAGAATTAGCCGAAGAATGGGCAAATGCACAAACATATGAAGAAGATCATCGACCTGTTATCGTTCGAGTTTCCCAAATTGAATATCGATTATTGAACGTTCCAGGTGTTATTGATATCAGCGATACGTTATTAAACGGAGGTGCATCTAATATCGAATTAGACAAGGAATCGATACCTAAAAGGGGTGTTGTGATTGGCTAGAGAAGTCGATATTTTAAACTATTTACCTCCAGTATTAAAAGAAATTAAAGAATTAGTTGAAATCGCATATGTTGAAAATCCCATCATAAATGCATTATGGCAAGAAATAGAAAAAGCTCTAAATAACCAATTTGTATTAACAGTCAACGAAGATAAAAACGGTGCTGCTCGTTATGAGAAAATGTTGAAATTAAAAGTACCAGCAACTGACACGATTGAAACTAGACGATTTCGAATTTTATCTCGCTATCAAGAACAAGCACCTTACACTTATACGGTACTAAAACAAATACTTGATAGCTTGCTAGGTGAAGAACATTATGAAATGACGCGTAATGTGGCTGAAAAATGGCTGAAAGTAAAACTCGAACTAACAGTTAGAGGTCAGTTTGAAGCGGTTGAATTACTATTAGAACGAATAACTCCACAAAACATGATTTTGACAGTTGAGTTACGATACAACCAACATATGACAGTAGGGAAGTTAACGCATGGCCAGATGAGGGCATTTACACATAGAGGATTAAGAGAAGAGGTGTTAAGTTAATGCCGAATTATACAAAGAATTACAACTTGGTAAAACCGCTACAAGAGGAATTTTATGATGTTGATGATTTCAACCAAAACGCAGATATTATTGATGCGGAATTAAAGAAAAATGCTAATAATTTGACGCAGGTGCAAGAGGATATTGCGTCACACTTGGCAGATAAGATAAAACATCTCGATTATGCTATTGCTAGTGGAACAAACACTTATTCAGCAACAATTGAAGGTGTTGATACACTTGTCGAGGGTATGAGCATTAAAGTTAAATTTACAAACGCGAACACCGGACCAAGTACATTAAATATCAATGGTTTAGGTGCAAAGTCAATCCGAAAAGGTAACGGGAATACACTTTCTAGTGGGAATATTAAAGCCGGACAAATACTACACCTTGCCTATACAGGTTCGGTTTTTCAAATATTGGGTGAAGGGGGGGAGTATGGAACCGCTACCGCGAATGATGTGAGAAATACGAAAACATTTGGAACGGAATATGGGGTTATCCAAGGCGCACTAGATTTATCCAAGTTAATTCCTACTAATATACGAAAAGGCATAACTATTGACGGTGTTATAGGAAGCTTAACTCCACTGACAAACGAAAAAAAATGGGCGATTGTAACGGATGTTATATCAGAAAAAGCAACCTATTCAAATGGTGGAAGTTATGTAGCGGGTTCAGTCAGATTTGCAGGAAACTATGACCATGCTTCGGGTGACTATAGTAACTATGGTTGGGTAATAGAA
>JAAYHP010000478.1 GCA_012735355.1 Lysinibacillus sp.
ATAATGCGGAAGTTTCTCTAGATGTGGATTTCACACCGAAGTTTGTTGTTGGCTATGTAGAATCGAAAGAAAAACATCCAAATGCTGATAAATTAAGCATTTGTAAAGTAAATGTCGGCGAAGAAGTGTTGCAAATTGTTTGTGGTGCACCGAATGTAGAAGCCGGACAAAAAGTGGTAGTTGCTAAAATTGGTGCTGTGATGCCTTCTGGAATGCTTATTAAACCTTCCCAACTACGAGGAGTAGATTCTTTTGGTATGATTTGTTCAGCAAGAGAGTTGGCTATACCAAATGCACCTTCACAAAAAGGAATTTTAGTGCTAGATGAAGATGCTGAGGTTGGATCAGCTTTTAAAATTCCTTCAGTTTTATAAAAAATATTGGTTAGGCATGTCCTAGCCTTTTTTATTTGAATCGAACATGTTATTTGAATGTAAAGTATTTGAAATAAAACTATGATATTCTAACTATCGGCTCTTGTTCATTACTAAAAAAAAGTTTATTGTTAAAATGCATGAAATTGTTCAGTAATTCATATATGAACATGATGTAAATCAATAAAGAATGTAGCCCAATTCCCATTGATTATCATATAATTATAAAAGGTATGATTGTAGAAAGAGTGATTAGCAATGAACTGGCTGAAAAGAAAACTAAACAAATGGTTTTTTAATGATGATATAGATGAACAAAATGAATACGATGAAGAAATAGAAGAGTGGCAAAACACTACATACGAAACGGAATTAAAACAACGGCCGAAATTCCGCTTTCCTTTAATTGAAGATGATGAACTAAGAAAAACAAATCAAGACATATCAAATCACGACATTAAAACATATATCGCAATGTATACCCATAACCATTCCAAACAGGAATTGGATCAAGTGTATGATGTGGAAGTGTCAAGAATTCATGAACTTTTAGAAGCGCGAAGACAAAAAAAGAATGTCACTAATAAAAATTATGATATATCCAAAAGATATAATGAAATATTAGTGGAACGGGAAAAAAAGAAGGAACCTCCGAAAAAGGAACAACAGAGAAAAACGGAAAAAATCGACCCGCCAACAAATCGTAAGAGATTTATCCCTACCGCTGTTCCCTCACCGGTATACGGATTTCAGAAGCCTAAAGGAATAAATACTCTGCTTTCGGAACAACAAGAGAAGAAAGAAAATGTTGTAAACGAAGTGGAATTTAAGTCAACAAGTAACGCTGTATTACAAGAAAAACGGTCACTAACGAGTACAGCGGGCGATTCAGAAAAAGAACTGAACGAATCGCAAGGAAATGAAACTTCAATCGATGTTTCCAAAGAAATAATAAATGCTTCGCAGGAAGTGGCAACAACATCCATCATTGAGGAAATCGATAAAAAATTAGAACAAGTGAAAGAAGAAGTTGAACAAATTATTCATCAGCCTATTAAAAATTTATCCATAGCGCTTGAAGAAGTAGAAGAACGTCCAGTAGTGTGTGATGAAGTTGTACAAAATGAGTCTTCACCGAGCTTAGCCATTGAAGGAATTGAAAATCTAGACGAACATGAATTCATTTTTGAGCAAAGGAATTCCGTTGAAGAACAAGAGGTTTTACCTGAAACTATTACTTTCGACGAAAATATAGCAAATAACTATGAAGAAGAGTTAGTTGATGTTGTTGAGGAAGAGCTAATCGAGGAAACGGATTCCCATATAAAGATTCATGAAGAAGAGCTCCAAGAAGAAATGGAAGAGATTCCTGTACAAATTGAAGTTCAGGATCAAGAAGACGATGAATCATCGATTGTGGATGAAGAAAATGAAGCTCAAAATGTTATAACAAAAAAAGATAAACTAATACCATTTAACGTTATCATGTTAAAGTCGGATAAAGAAAAATTAGCGCAAAAAATGAAAGCTCTAGAAGAATTGAAAAATGTTCAAAAGAAAGAACAACAATTAGGACAGCAAGTTGTACAGCCACAACAAACGATTGAAGAAATTTCACCTGAAGATGTGAAAAAAGAAGAGGAACCGATTCAAGAAATTAGATTGCAATACAAATATGTGAAACCGCCGTTAGACTGTTTAACACCACCAGAAGAGTCTATGGAAGATAGAGACTGGATGGAGAGTCAAGCGGAAGTTCTCGTCGAAGCTTTGTCTCACTTCCAAGTGACGGCGAATGTGGAATCAATCATGCAAGGTCCTGCAGTTACACAATTTGAAATTACAGTTGCCCACGGTACAAAGGTGAGCAAAATTCGCAATTTAGCTGATGACTTAAAACTCGCTCTTGCTGCAAAAGATATTCGAATTCAAGCGCCAATCCCGGGGAAAAACACGATTGGTATTGAAATTCCTAACCGTATTTCCCGAGCAGTTCGTTTATCAGAAGTGGTAAATAGTGATTCTTTTTTACAGTCCGATTCACCTCTGGAGGCAGCCCTTGGACTGGATTTAACAGGGAAACCAGTCACAATTGATTTACGTAAAATGCCTCACGGACTTATTGCTGGAGCAACGGGTTCAGGAAAGTCGGTTTGCATTAACTCTATTTTAGTGAGCCTATTGTTAAAAGCTGAACCAACGGAATTGAAACTAATGTTAATCGATCCAAAAATGGTAGAATTAGCTCCTTTTAATCACATACCTCATCTTGTCAGCCCGGTTATTACGGATGTAAAGGCTGCTAATGCAGCATTAAAATGGGCAGTTGACGAGATGGAACGCAGATATCAACTGTTTGCCCATGCTGGAGTAAGGGATTTACCTCGCTATAACAAGTTGGTTACGAATGAGGGAAAAGAACGTTTAAAACTACCGTATATTTTAATTGTGATTGATGAGTTGGCTGATTTAATGATGATGGCTCCACAAGATGTGGAAGAATCCATTTGTCGTATCGCTCAAAAAGCGAGGGCTTGTGGTATCCATTTAATTATTGCTACTCAAAGACCATCCGTAGATGTTATTACTGGTTTAATTAAATCAAATATTCCAACACGGATTGCTTTTGCTGTTTCTTCGCAAATTGACTCCCGTACGATTTTAGATAGTCAAGGGGCAGAGCGACTTCTTGGTCGGGGAGATATGCTTTATTTAGGAAATGGGATGACTGACCCTATTCGATTGCAAGGTACTTATGTAACGGATGATGAAATTGAACTGATCATTGACCATGTAAAAGAACAAGGTGAACCAGACTATTTCTTTGAACAAGATGAATTGCTAAGAAAAGCAGAAATGGTTGAAGAACAAGATGAATTATTTGAAGATGTTTGTCGGTTTGTATATGAACAAGGTACAGCGTCAACATCTTCTATTCAAAGAAAATATCATATCGGATATAATCGAGCAGCTCGTTTAATTGAAATGTTGGAAAGTTATGGATTTGTATCAGAACAAAAGGGAAGTAAACCGAGGGATGTATTTATTACAGAATCGGATTTAGCAGAAATGTTTGATCGGTAGAAAAACAAATGGCATATAAATGAGGGGAATCCCCTCTCATTTTTTTTCAATACTAGAAATGATTCGAAAAAAATAAGTTATAATGGTATAGGTTTTTGAATTGCTAAAAATGTATAAACTAGACATAAAAATAATATTTTATTCATTAGGGTCAAAGGATCCCTAGGAGGTTTTTCAAATATGACAATTTTTCATTTTACAGGTATTAAAGGTTCGGGAATGAGTTCACTAGCTCAAATTTTGTTTGACTCAGGTGAAACTGTTCAAGGCTCTGATGTTGAAACATATTATTTTACCGAACAACCTTTAAGAGATCGAAATATAAAAATATTAAATTTTGATGCAAATAATATTCAACCAGGTATGACGGTAATTGCAGGAAACGCTTTTCCCGACTCCCATCCGGAAATTGTTAAAGCAAAGGAATTAGGAGTTGAAGTAATCCGTTATCACAAGTTTTTAGGAGATTATATAAAAAAGTTTATTTCCATTGCCATTACTGGAGCCCACGGAAAAACATCTACAACAGGTTTAATGAGTCACGTTGTAGGCGGCTATAAGCCAACATCTTATTTAATAGGTGATGGCACCGGCTCTGGAAAAGTGGATGCTTCATATTTCGTGATGGAGGCATGTGAATATCGACGTCATTTTCTTGCTTACCATCCGGATTATGCAATTATGACAAACATCGATTTTGATCATCCCGACTATTTCTCTAGTGTCGAAGATGTTTTTTCCGCTTTTCAGGAACTGGCTTCACAAGTTAAAAAAGCAATTATCGCTTGTGGAGATGATGAATATTTAAAACAAATTCATGCGAACGTTCCAGTGATTTATTATGGAATGGGAGAGGGAAATGACTTTGTAGCAAAAAATATCGAAAAATCTACAGAAGGTACACATTTTGAAGTGTACGTACGCAACGAATATTACGATAGATTTTTCATTCCTTTATATGGAGACCATGCGATATTGAATTCGTTAGCTGTGATTGCATTATGTCATTATGAAGGAATTCCTGCAAATATTATTAAAGAACGGTTAACAACGTATGGTGGCGTAAAAAGGCGTTTTACGGAAACGAAAATTGGCAATAATGTTCTTGTTGATGATTACGCTCATCATCCGACAGAAATTACTGCAACGATTCAATCAGCTCGGCAAAAATACCCGGACAGGGAGATTGTTGCGATTTTCCAGCCCCATACTTTCAGCCGTACGGAAGCCTTTTTAGAACAATTTGCCAGCAGCTTAAAGCAAGCAGACGCAGTATATTTATGTGAAATATTTAGCTCTGCTCGTGAAAAGAATGGCAACCTTTCAATTAATGATTTAGCAGCTATTATTGAAGGAAGTGAAGTAATCCGAACAGAAACAATCGATCAATTATTAAAACATAAAAATGCAGTATTTTTATTTATGGGTGCTGGGGATGTTCATAAATTCCAAGAAGCTTTTGAAGCAATTTTACAAAGGGGAGCGTAATTTCATAGTTCCTTTGGAAATGTGACGAAAATAAAAACAATTGATTAAAAAGGAGCTAATTCAAAGCTCCTTTTTTTTAAAAGTGGAAGGAAATAAAAAAATATTGTCGAAATTTATAAATATCTCATCATTAGGAGGTCTCGAACGATGGAAGTAATATTGTATATATCAGCTTTAGTAGCAGCGCTTGGTTTCTTAGTTCTTTGCATCAGTGTTGGGGCTACTTTATTTTCATTAAAAGGCACTTTAAAGAGTATAGCTGGTACAATTGCAGGAATTGAAAAGCAAATGGAAGGTATTACTCGGGAGACTACATTTCTTTTAGAAAAAACAAATACGTTAGCTGCTGATATTGCGGAAAAATCAGAGAAGCTTAATTCTGTAGTAGATGCAGTTAAAAATATAGGCGTGTCTGTCAACAATTTGAATAACTCGCTGAACCAAATTACTAATTCTATTTCAAAAGAAGTGAGCAAAAACGAAGAAAAAATTGCACAAGTTGTTCAATGGAGCAATGTGGCGATGGACATAGCTGAAAGATGGAAGCAAAGAAAAGCTCAACAAGAAATGGTCGAAATAGTAGATGGTGCGAGTGGAGCACAACAAAAACGCCGGAAATAA
>JAAYHP010000051.1 GCA_012735355.1 Lysinibacillus sp.
AATACTATGGTATGGAATTGAATGATATTCTACTTTCTTTCCCGTCATGCCTTGTTTGTCTACAAGAATCAATCGCTTATTCGTAAAAACGAACATATCTCTAATCACTTTATAAGCATGCTCTACCTTCTCAGAAGGTATTAAAATTTCTTTTAATTCTTCACTTACTTTTCCAACATCAACTTCTGAAGCATTTCCCATTAACCCATCGAACAATCCCATTACATTACACCTCTTTATTATTTTTAATTTTGTGAAATTCTATTTTATTTTTCGAATAACATTTAAGAGTTATGTGTTAAAACAGTGGATTTTGTTTCACATCGACCCATAAGTCTGGTTGTTCTAGTTCTCCTGCCAGTTGTAAAAGTAAATCTTCTCGGCCACGCCTTGCCATCACTTGAACACCACATGGTAAACCGTCCTTTGTCAGATGCAGAGGCAACGTTATCGCTGGTTGCCCAGTGAAATTTGCAAGTTGAGTAAAAGGTGTTCGTTCCAAGCTTTTATATGCAAGTTGATCCACTGATTTTTTCAAAACTTTACCTAATGGGAGCCCCCCGACAATTCGGATTAATGTTGTTTCGAAAGAGCTTGGGGCGAGTTCTCCAATTTTAGATGGCGGATAGGCTGTTGTCGGCGTGATGTAGAAATCAAATTCATCATGAAATTGTTCCATTTGATAGGCTAGCTCGTCCCAAAATTTTAAACTTGTTAAAAATTCTTCTGCAGTCACTGCTTTCCCAAGTAATCCAAGTATCCATGTCGTTGGCTCCACATCTTTAGAAGTTACTTTTCGACCAATTCGTCTCTCAATCTCCGAAAAAGTGGAGGCAACTTCAGCAAAGTACAACATTAAATAGCTACCCGCCAGTCTTTTTCCATCAACCGGTGCTTCTTTTTCTTCCACCTTATGCCCCATACTTTCTAGCATTCTCACACATTTATACACAGCCTCTTTGCATTCATCGTGAACCGCTGCACCGATAGGAGACTCCGTTGTAAAGGCTATTTTTAAAGATTTACCAATCGGCTTTTGAGATACTTCAAAAAATGACCCTTCAAAAGGCGGTGCGATAAATGCATTTGATCTGTCGTATTGATACTCATCAAGCATAGCAGCACTATCTCGAACGGAACGGCTTAAAATGTGATCTACTGAAGCACCTTGCCAAGCTCGTCCCCTAAGTGGTCCGATGGGCGTTCGTCCGCGAGTCGGTTTTAATCCAAATAATCCACAAAAAGCTCCAGGGATTCGGATGGATCCACCCCCATCATTCGCCCCTGCAATGGGAACCATCCCTGATGCCACCGCTGCAGCAGAACCTCCACTTGAACCACCTGGTGTGTAGTCCGGGTTCCATGGATTACGTGTAGGTCCATAGTAAACAGGTTCAGTTACACCCATTAACGCAAACTCTGGAACATTCGTCTGCCCTAAAATCATAACCCCCGTTGCTTTCAATTGACGGACGAATTCACTATCTTCGTCAGCTACAAAATCAGCTAAAACTTTCGATCCTTCAGACATGGGTTGACCTTTAATTTCTTGCAACGTATTTTTTGTTAAAACTGGCACTCCCGCAAATATCCCAGTAAGTTCATGGCGATCGTCTTCCGAGGGTTGTTCATAAATTTTATGAATAACCGCATTAAGCGTCTTGTTTTTTTTCTCGATTTCCCGAATCGCCATCTCTCTTACTTCTTCAACTTTAACTTCTTTCTTTTTAATTAATTCAGCCAACCCCAAAGCATCATAATTTTTATAATCAAACACCACAACACGCCCCCTGAGAGGAGGACTATTATCATAATCCTCCTAACAAATTGAAGTGAAACATAAACAATCCTGTAAATATGCTTTGTAATCCATATGAACTAACCTACTATGTTAAGACATGTATAAAATTACTTAAATCGTAATTGAGCCCATTTTTCTCTCGAAATCTCCCTTAATACTCGACGAAGTTCATTTCCCCTCTCAAAAATCCCTTTTAACAATTTATAAGTTGCATGGACATCTAAAAACTCTATGTTCATTGCTATAGCCTTCCGACAAATTCACACTTTGGATGCCATGACTTGCCCAAATCTGCGTGTCAGTTGTTCTATAAAATCCATTTCTAAATCAAGTAATTCTTCTATTGATTTATTAAGCAATTCTATTCTCTTAGACATCTTCCTTTAATATATTGCTGTCAATTATTAGGTGAAAATAATAATTCATAACACCAGTTGTAGTTGTTTGAAATTTTATTGTAAAATGGAAGAATCACCTTCTACTTCTTTGTTTCAAACACTTTCAGCAATGCAATAGTTGTAGTAGTTTCAAGTGTTTTTCCCTTTTGTTTGGATAAGGTTTTTATAGCCTTCAATAACACCCATGCAATTAAGTGAAAAGACATTAAATCATTTTCTTAATGAACAAACTAAAAGTTACACAGGAATGAGGTTATTAAGTGTTAGTTGTTGCAATTGTAGCCTTTATCGCCGGTTATTTCATTATAGATACTATAGTAAAAAATTCACAATCGGCCGATATTAGAGCACTGGAAAGAAAAATTAAAGCTAAAGATGAAAAAAGATTTAGTAGATTCAATATTACAAAAAATCCCAATGATTTACAACTAACAAAAATAGGGGAACTGGAAACATTTTATAAAATATCTTTAAAAAATAATCCTAACGTTTATTTATACTTTTTTACATGGGGGACACATCAATAC